>NZ_VSCV01000053.1:0-6241 GCF_047459355.1 Limnochorda sp.
GGGGGCTGCTTTCCTGGCGGGGCTCTGCGTGGGCACCTGGGCGTCGCAGGACGAACTCTCCCGGCTCTGGAAGAGCGACCGGGTCTTCGAACCCAAGATGGACGAGGCCCGGCGGGAGGAACTCTACGCGGGTTGGAAGCGAGCCGTGGAACGTTCGCTGGCTTGGGCCCAATCGGAGTAACCCCACCCGCGTCCCTGGCAGGGGAACTCCGCCTGGCCCTGAGAGGCCAGGCCTCCGATGCTCCGGAGGAGCGACCGGCCCCTGGAAGCGAGGCTTCCAGGGGCCGGTCCCTCTTCTCGTCCCGCTCTTGGAGGAAGGCGGCGCCACTCGCCTCCGAGGCCGGTCGGCTCCGGGCGGTTGGCTACCGGTCGGGGTCCTCGGCCTCCCAGCCGATGAGGCGCAGGAAGCCCCGCTTGGCCAGCGGGCCCACCCCCAGGACCAGCACGGCCCCGGAAAGGGCGGTGATGAGCTGGGGCGTGGACATCATGGCCTGGACGGGCGGCGGCACGCTCACCAGGTGGGTGGCCGCATAGCCCAGGAAGGCTGCCTTCAGCACCGCGGCCACCGCCGCGCCGAGCCAGGCCGCCCAGCGCCGACCGGTCCGGTGGAAGGCCCAGAAGACCACGACCAAGAGCGCGTTGCCCGCGGCGATGAAGGGGACCATGGGCACCGCGGCCGGCGGGATGATGCCCCGCCACAGGGCGACCACGGGGGTGAGGGCGCCCACCGACGCCCCGTAGAAGGGGGGCGAGGTGAGGGCGGCGGCGAGCAGCACCCCGTTCACCACCGTGCCCGTGATCAGCTGGGGCAGTCCCAGGATCTGGATGGCAAAGGCCAGCACCAGGAGGAGGAGGCTCCGGAGCGCGTGGTACGCGTGGGCCTCCAGAGGCCGCCTGGCCGCCACGGCCAGCCGACGAGTCTCCATATCCAATCCCTCCCTTCAAGTTGGGGCGCCGTGGCGGGCTGCCGTCACAGCGCCGTGCCACCCTGGGCCCGGACCTACCCCTGGGCCAGGAGCTGGTCCAGGTCCACGGGGGCGTAGGTGGTGTGGAGCAGGCGATGGGCCACCGCGGAGCCCGGCTCGCCCAAAAACTCCTGATAGATCCGCTGGATGGCCGGGTTCTGGTGGGAGACGTAGTGGGGCTTCTCGTCGTCGATGGCATGCAGGCCAGCCGCCCGCCGCTGGATCCGGGCCAGGGGGGCGTGGCGGGGCTGGCCGCCGCCGTCCACGCAGCCGCCGGGGCAGGCCATCACTTCGATGAAGTGGTAGTTCCGGTACGCGCCCGTCTCCAGGAGGCGCCGGGCGCCCTTGAGGCCGCTCACCACCGCGCACCGGACGGTGACGTTGCCCATCTCAATCTCCACCGAACGGAGGTCGTCCCAGCCCCGCACCGCCTGGAAGGCGGGCCGGGGCGGGATCTGGCCCGTCACCACCGAGTAGGCCTCCCGCAAGGCCGCCTCGGCCACGCCGCCGCTGGCGCCGAAGATGGCCGCCGCCCCCGTCGACTCCCCCAGGGGATCGTCGAAGGGCTGGGGCGGCAACGCCCTGGGGTCGATGCCCGCCTGGCGGAGCATCCGGCCCAGCTCCCGGGTGGTGAGGACGATCTCCGTCTCGGGCCGGCCGTCGGAGCTGAGTTCGGGCCGGCTGGCCTCGTCCTTCTTGGCGGTGCACGGCATGATGGAGACCACCGTCACCTGCTCGGGATCGAGGCCGGCCACCTGGGGGTAGATGTGCCGGAGGACGGAGCTCAGCATGCCCTGGGGTGAGCGGCAGCTGGACAGGTGGGGGACCTGGTCAGGGAAGTGGCGCTCCAGGAAGCGGACCCAAGCGGGGCAGCAGGAGGTGAAGAGGGGGAGCCGCTCGCCCCGTTGGAGGCGCTGGAGGAGCTCCCGGCTCTCCTCCATGATGGTCAGGTCGGCGGCGAACTGGGTGTCGAAGACCGCGTGGAAGCCCATGGCCTTCAAAGCGCTGACCAACTGCCCCGAGAAGTCGCCGGGGACACCGTTGGGCCCAGGGGTGCCATTGGTTGCCGGCCCGCCCCAGAGCTCCGCCGCGCTCACCCGCACCGCCGGCGCGATCTGGGCGACCACCACCCGGTCGGGATCCTGCAAGGCTTCCCAAACCCGGGACACGTCATCCTTCTCGGTGAGGGCGCCGGTGGGGCAGGCCAGGCTGCACTGGCCGCAGGAGACGCAGCCGCTGGTGGCCCAGTCCACCCCCAAAGGCGGGGCCACCTGCATCCGCATGCCCCGGCGGACCAGCCCAATGGCCTCCACCGCCTGAACCTCGCTGCAGACCCGCACACACCGCTGGCAGAGGATGCACTTCTGGGGGTCGTAGGCGAGGGCCGGGCTGCTCCGATCGGGCGGCAGGGGGCGGAGAACCGTCTCGTAGTCCCGGTGCCGCACGCCGTACTGGACGGCCAGGGTCTGGAGGTCGCAGTCGCCGGACCGCTGGCAGAAGAGGCAATCGTTGGGGTGGCCGGCGAGCAGCAGCTGGAGGACCGTCCGCCGGGCCTCCATCACCCGGGGCGAGTGGGTGGAGACCTCCATCCCCTCCCGCACCTGGGTGGAGCACGCGGCGTGAAGGCGATGGTCGCCCGCCAGCTCCACCAGGCAGAGGCGGCAAGCCCCGATCCCTGGCATGCCCTTCAGGTAGCAGAGGCTGGGGACGGGAAAGCCGCTGGCCTGGAGGACCTCCAGGAGGTTGGCCCCCTGGGGCGCCTGGATGGGCAGGCCGTTCACCCGGATGGTGACCATCTCCGCCGGGCTTTCGGCCTGAGTCTGGAGGGTGGCGTTCCTCTTCAGCTCGTTCTGCATCGGTCAGCCCCCCTAAGCCGCCGTGATGGCCCCGAAGGCGCAGACCCGGCGGCAGATGCCGCAGCGGCTGCACAGCTCCGGGTCGATCTGGTGGACTTGGCCCTTGGCCCCGTTGATGGCGTGCTGGCCGCAGGAGCGGGCGCAGACGCCGCAGCCGGTGCAGAGCTCAGGCACGATGGAGAAGGTCAAGAGGTCGGTGCACTGGCCCGCGGGGCACCGGTGCTCCAGCACGTGGGCCCGGTACTCGTCGGCGAAGTACCGGAGGGTGCTCAAGACGGGGTTGGGCGCCGTCTGGCCCAGGCCGCACAAGGAGGCGGCCTGGACGGTCCGGGCGAGCCGCTCCACCTGCTGGAGGAGGGCCTCGCCCTCCTCAGGGCTCCGGGGTGTCCCGTTGGTCTGGGGCCGGCGGGTCATCTGCTCCAAGAGGCGGCAGAGGCGGTCGACGCCCACCCGGCAGGGAGTGCACTGGCCGCAGGACTCCTCCCGGCAGAAGGTGAGGAAGAAGTGGGCCACGTCCACCATGCAGTTGGCCTCGTCCATCACCACCAGGCCGCCCGAGCCCATGATCACCCCGGCCTTCACCAGGGACTGGTAGTCGACGGGCGTGTCGAGCATCGCCTCAGGCAAGCAGCCGCCCGAGGGGCCGCCCATCTGGACGGCCTTGAAGGTATGCCCCTCGGCCACGCCGCCGCCGATCTCCTCGATGATGGTCCGGACCGGCGTGCCCATGGGCACCTCGATAAGCCCAGGCCAGCGCACCTTGCCGCTCAGGGCGAAGACCTTGGTTCCCTTGCTCGTCTCGGTGCCGATGGAGGCGAACCACTGGCCGCCCCGCCGGATGATGTCGGGCACGTTGGCGTAGGTCTCCACGTTGTTGATGTTGGTGGGCTTGCCGAAGACCCCCCGCTCCGCCGGGTAGGGGGGCCGGGGCCGGGGCATGCCCCGCTTCCCTTCGATGGAGGCGATGAGGGCCGTCTCCTCGCCGCAGACGAAGGCGCCCGCGCCGATCTTCAGCTGGATGTCGAAGGAGAAGTCAGTCCCCAGGATCCGCTCGCCCAGGTAGCCCGCGGCCCGGGCCCGCTCGATGGCCGTCTGAAGGCGCTGGATGGCCAGCGGGTACTCGGCCCGCACGTAAATGAAGCCCTTCTGCGCGCCCACCGCGTAGGCGCCGATGGTCATCCCTTCCAGCACCCGGAACGGGTCGCCCTCCAAGATACTCCGGTCCATGAAGGCGCCGGGGTCGCCCTCGTCGGCGTTGCAGACCATGTACTTTTCCGTTCCAGGGCTCTGGCGGGTGAGGGCCCACTTCTTCCCCGTGGGGAAACCGGCGCCGCCCCGGCCTCGCAGGCCGGAGGTGGAGACCTCGTCGATCACCTGCTCCGGCGTCATCTGGGTGAGGGCCTTCTCCAGGGCCTGGTACCCGCCGCTGGCGAGGTACTCGTCCAGGCTGCCGGGGTCGATGAGGCCGCAGTTGCTCAGGACGATCCGCACCTGGTGGCGCATCATGGGGTGCTCCCGCAGCAGGGGGAGCCGCCCGGGCGCCGCCGGCTCGTCCGGTCCAGGCTGGATCAGGGCCTCCAGGGCCTCCGGGGCAGGGGTGGGCTCGCCTGGCTCCACCACCACGCCCAGCAAGAGATCGCCGGGGACAATGCCGTGATCCACGTACTCGTGCAGGACTCGCTTCAGGTTCCGCTCGGTGCAGGGGCCGAAGGAGAGCCGGGGCTTGCCGGGGAGGCGGATATCAACGATGGGCTCCCAGTGGCACATGCCCACGCAGCCCACCTGCTTCACCACCGCCTCCAGGCCCCGGGCGGCCAGCTCCCGCTGGAGCAAGGCCACAGCCTTGTCGGCCCCGGCGGCCAGGCCGCAGGTGCCTGAGCCGACGGAGAACTGGGGCAAGGCGGAACGCTCCTCCTGGTGGCGGGCGGCTTGCCGCCCAACGGTCGTCTCCATGGCTACTCCCGCCTCCGATACCGTCCCAGAATTCGGGGAACCTGCCGGGGGTTCACCCGTCCGAAGACCTCACCGTCGATGACCAGGGCCGGCGACATACTGCAGGCGCCCAAGCAGGCCACGGTCTCCAGGCTGAAGAGACCATCAGGGGTGGTCTCGCCCGTCTCGATGCCCAATTCGGACTGGAGTTGCTGCAAGAGCCCCTGGGCCCCCTGGACGTGGCAGGCCGTCCCCAGGCAGACCCGGATGGTGTGCTTGCCCGGCGGGGCCAGCTTGAAGAAGTTGTAGAAGCTGGCCACCCCGTAGGCCTGGGCGACGGAGATGCCCGCCTCGTGCGCGCACCGGATCACTTCCTGCCGGGGCAGATAGCCGTGCTTCTCCTGGACCTCTTGGAGGAGGATGATGATGGACGGTCGGTCGGAAGAGGGGTGGGTCGCCACGTGCGGCGAGTCAACGGGGAGAGGAAGAACCTTCACAGCCGGCTGGGCTTCAGCCGGGGCAGGTGCGGGTCCCGGACCAACTGGCCCAGGTGTGGGTGGAGCCCCCATACGGATCCCCCCTCGTGCCATATGGGACAATAGTGATCCCGCGGGCGTTTTGTGCTCGTGATCACAACCACATAATACTCTGAACTTGGCTGGGACGCAAGGGGCAAGAGCGAGGGAGGGGAAGGATCCGCCGGCAAGATGCGGACCCCCGCCTCGCTCTGTGAAAAAAACGCAAGAAACTAGGCTCGCCATCCCCGATGGCCAAGGAATCAAGACAAGACCTGTCTTCTGAGGATGGGTCTCAATCTTATCTGAGCGGGCGCCGGCGCGCGGCTGGCACCCGTTCGCTGGGCTCTGGGGGCTGCCGGGGTGCATCTGCAAGACCAAACATACGGCGAGGGAGTGCCGCACGGAGGGCGGCGTGGGTGGGTCATCCTCCTGGCCGTCGTCGGCCTGGCCCTCCTGGCAAGCCGTCTCTTCCGCCCTGCTGGGGAGGCCGACCTGATCCTCCCTGGTCCAGGCGTGACGGAGGTCATCCCCCTCTCCCACTACTTCCCGCCGCTGGCCCAGACGCCTGGGGACACGGCCGTCTACGTTCTGGACAGCGGGCAGCCGGGCGGGACGGCGGTCATCCTCGGCGGGACCCACGCCGATGAGCTGGCCGGGATCGTGACGGCTGTTCTGGTGGTGGAGAACGCCCAGCCCAGGCAGGGAAGGCTCTTCGTCATCCCCCACGCCAATGCGAGCGCCATCACCCACACCTTGCCCATGGAAGGGACGCCCCACCGGGTGACCATCCCGCTTCCCGACGGGAGCGCGCGGACCTTCCGGGTGGGGAGCCGGCTGACCAACCCCCTGCACCAGTGGCCGGACCCGGTGGTCTACGTGCACGCCGCGTCGGGCCAGCAGCTCTCCGGCTCCGACACCCGTAACCTCAACCGGAGCTACCCCGGACGGCCCGACGGGACGCTGACCGAGC
>NZ_VSCV01000100.1:0-1261 GCF_047459355.1 Limnochorda sp.
GGCTGTGTTAAAGTTTAGTGTTGATTTTTAGTCAAAAAATAAGGAAACCGTAATTTGACAAGAGCTTCATCAATTTATATGGTCTTCAACGGAATCAATCTTTTCTAAGTAAATGGTGAAGCTTTCTGTTTGAGTTGTTGCTAACAGAGTATCTGGATACTGGACAAATTTAAAAGAAACACTACACCGTAAATTTAGATAGTCGTATGCTATCGTAAGTGTCCGTCATTTCATACATGAATGATGCTAAAAGAAATTCTTTTATATGCTGTTTAGTGCTTTCATTACTACGACTATCTACAAATAAGAACCAAGCAAGGTAATTGTCCAAGTACTTTGAAGCTACACCTTTAAATCGTTCTATCCACTTCTTTAAACGGGAATGGAAACTGTTCACATTTTGTATGTGATATAAGCCCTTGATAACGTGTTTGCCACTGTCTGATTTAATACGGTAATGCTCTAAACCTCTTGCTTTAGCAAAGGATTTGTAGGCTCTCCAAGCATCAGTTACAATTACATTTTCTTTAGACAGTTTAGAACCAATTATTGATTCAACTTTCGGTTTTACAATGCGACCCATACAAGCGACTTTGGTTACAGTTGCTTTAGTTCGGTCTCTGGCGACAAGAACACAAACTTGTTCGTGGCTAATTCCTCTATGTTTGGATTTTCCGCCACGTTTACGAGGTTTACGATTAGTAATGCCGCGTTGTCCTTTTTGAGAGTATAAGAAATAGGTTTCGTCTATTTCAACGATACCGTCAAAATGTTCAAAGTCCATTTGTTTAAGTGCATTTAAAAGCTTATGTCTCCAATAAAAGAGAGTAACCCAAGTAACCCCTACAATCTCAGCCGATTTTCGTAGGGAGTAGCCTTTCAACATGCATTCGACAAAGGTAATCCATTCGTTACCTTTTCGGGTTCTATATAGAAAGGTATTCGTTGTGTCTGAAAAGGTCTTTCTGCAAGACTTACAGCGATAACGCTGACGACCATTGTTCTTACCGAAGCGAACAACGTGTTCGGACGCACAATGAGGGCATTCAAACCCATTTTTAAAGCGAGTTTCTCTCATTTCATTAATTAAACGACCGCCAGCCGAGGAAACAGGGTCAACATAGCGTTTAACCCATTGGTAAATTTGTTCCTTTTGGGTATGCGGCAATTTGTCGATATACTTTAACAAATTGCTAAACGCTTTGCTCATTTTGATAACCTCCGAACACTTGTTCTTGATTTGATTATAACAAGAATTCGG
>NZ_VSCV01000101.1:0-1260 GCF_047459355.1 Limnochorda sp.
GGCATGGCCCTCTCCCTGGGCACCATGGTGGCCGGCGCCCTGGTCACCGAGATGGTCTTCTCCTACCCGGGCATCGGCAGCCTGCTCTTCACCGCCATCCGGCAGAGCGACTACCCGTTGATCCAGGGGATCACGCTCCTCGTGAGCGTGGCCGTCCTCCTGGCCAACTTCCTGGCGGACCTCCTCTACGGCCTGGTGGACCCCCGTATCCGGGCCGCCCAGCGAGGTGAGCGGTGATGGGGGCGACCGTGCGGATGCTCTTTGCCTCGCGGCGCTTCACCCTGAGCTTGGCCCTCCTCCTCGCGGTGGTGGCCCTGGGGCTCCTGGGGCCGTTGGTGAGCTCCCGCGATCCCCTGCTCATGTCGGGTGGCATGTTCGAGGCCCCATCCCGGGAGCACTGGCTGGGGACGGACAATTTCGGCCGGGATGTCTTCACCCAGCTCCTCTACGGGACCCGGACCTCCCTCTACGTGGGGGCCATCGCCGGACTGGTGGCGACGGCTATCGGCGTGGCCGTCGGAGCCCTGGCGGGGTACCGCGGGGGCTGGCTGGATGAGATGTTGATGGGGCTCACCAACGTCTTCATCACCATCCCCAGCATCGTTATCCTCATCCTGGTCTCCGTCTCCCTCAGGACCCGGACGGCCACCATCATGGGCCTGGTCATCGGGCTGACCAGCTGGCCCTGGACCGCCCGGGCGGTCCGGGCCCAGACCACCAGCCTCAAGACCCGGGAGCACATGGATGTGGCCCGCCTTTCGGGGCTGTCCACGCCCCGGATCATCCTCTTTGAGATTTTGCCCTTCATGTTCTCCTACATCTTCATGGCCTTCATCCTCCAGTTCTTCGGCGGCCTCATGAGCGAGGCCACCTTGAGCATGCTGGGCCTGGGACCCTTCCAGACCGTCTCCCTGGGCGTCATGCTCCAGTGGGCCCTGCTGTGGGAGGCCGTCCGAGTGGGGGCCTGGTGGGCGTTCCTGCCGCCCGTCTTCTTCCTCACCGTCACCTCCTTCAGCCTGATGAGCCTGAACGCCAGCATGGACGAGTTCTTCAACCCCCGGGCCCGGGACCGCTCGGCCCGTGCCGGGGCCCGGGCCGTGGCGCGGCTCCGGGAGGTGGCGCCTCACGCCGAGGCCGGTGACGAGCCCGCCCCCGACGCGCTCCTCGCCTGCTGGCAGCTCCACGCGGCCTACGTGTCCCCGGGGCTGCCGCCCGTCTGGGCGGTGAACGGGGTGAGCCTGGCGGTGCGGCCGGGCGAGG
>NZ_VSCV01000102.1:0-1257 GCF_047459355.1 Limnochorda sp.
TTCCCCGGAGACTTCGGGCCGTACTGGGTCATCGACAACACCCCGATGTCCGACTACCAGACCTTCTTCCCGCTGGCCATCCTCTTCCAGAAGATGCGGGAGCACAACCGGACCAAGCTCCTCCACCTGCAGGCCAGCAAGACCAACGCCACCATCTCCCAGGTCTACATCAACCTGGGCGTCCTGCAGGCCTGGACCCGCTACCCGGAGATGCAGGTCCTCGGCCACCAGTGGGCTGAGTGGAACTACGAGGGTGGCCGCGGGGCGGCGGAGGCGGCCCTCGCTGTCCGGCAGGACTATGAGGGTCTGTGGGGCGCCAACGACTCGGTGACCACCGGCGCGGTGCGGGCCTTTGAGGACCGGGGGATTCAGATCGGCCCGTGGGCCGCATCCCGAGACATGGAGCTGACCACCGCCCAGGAGATCCTGGATGGGAACTTCCTGGTGACGGCCGGCTTCGCGATCCCCTACTTCGGCGGGCGGCTGGTCCCGATGCTCTACGACATGGCTGTCGGTGCCTGGTATCCCAAGGAAGAGGAGATGATCCAGACCGGCACCATCGACGTCTACGGCGCGCCGGGCGAGGTGGAGCGTCTCGTCAAGAACGCGGGCCTCGACCAGCACCCGAACCTGCGCATCGGGCCGCTGAAGGAGAACATGGAACAGATCCTCATGGAGATGAAGAAGCCGAACCCGCAGTATCCGTACGACTTCCGCTTGATGTCGTACCAGAAGACCAAGGAGCTCGGGAAGGCTTACGACCGGCACGCTGGCGCGGGCACGGAGCTCGGCTCGCACGACTTCCTCTACCCGGCGCGGTTGGAGAAGTTCGGGAGCCTCGCGGCGTTCAAGGCCTTTGTGCAGGGCCTCTACGACTACTTCCTGGACTTCAGCATCGACACCTGGGATCAGGCGGAGCGGTTCATCGCGAGCCTGCCGCCGGAGGTCAAGATCGAGCCGATCTGGTCCTAAGCCAGCGACGTTCTGGAGTGCATGGGCATCGCTCGGGGGCCAATCTTTTGGCCCCCGAGCACCTGGCTGATACGTTGGGGGGTACATAGAGCTTGGTCGCGCCCGAGCGGAGTAACGGTCTGGCTGCTGGCCCCGTCCTGGAGGCGCGGAACGTCAGCAAGACCTTCGACGGAACCATCCGCGCCCTGCAAAACGTGAGTGTGACCATCAACGAGGGCGAGATCGTCGGGGTGCTGGGCGAAAATGGCGCCGGCAAGTCCACCCTGATGAAGATCCTGGGCGGGG
>NZ_VSCV01000103.1:0-1256 GCF_047459355.1 Limnochorda sp.
TGGGACCGGGTGCTGAACGTTAACCTGCGAGGCGCCTTCCTCTGCGTCAAATACGGCCTGCCGCTGCTCCGCAAAGGAACCCACCCGTCGGTGATCAACATTGCCTCCACCCGGGCCCTGATGAGCGAGCAACACACCGAGGCGTACTCCGCCTCCAAGGCAGGCTTGTTGGGGCTCACCCATGCGCTCGCTATCAGCCTCGGCCCCCAGATCCGGGTGAACGCCATTCTTCCCGGCTGGATCGACGTCAGCACCTGGAAGCGGTCCGACTTGGCCCACCAGGAGCCCCTGACGGCCGAAGACCACCGCCAGCATCCCGTGGGCCGGGTGGGCCGGCCCCATGATATCGCGGCCGCCTGCCTTTACCTCGCTTCAGAGGAGGCCTCCTTCATCACCGGCCAGGCCCTGGTGGCCGACGGCGGCATGACGGTGAAGATGATCTACGTGTAGGCCGCCTCGGCCAGCACCCGGACCACCTCCGGCCGACTGAACTCCGGTGGCGGCAGCAGGCCGTCCCGGAGCAGGGCCCGCACCCGGGTGCCGCTTAGCGCCACGCGGTTCTCGGGGCCGTGGGGACAGGTCTTGGTGGTGGCCATCTGGCCGCACCGCCGGCAGAAGAAGCTGTTCTCGAAGCGGAGGATGGTGATGCCCAGCTCTTCGGGAGGAATCTGGTCGAAGATCTCTTGGGCGGCGTAGGTGCCGTAGTAGTGGCCCACCCCCGCGTGGTCCCGGCCCACAATGAAGTGGGTGCAGCCGTAATTCTTCCGACACAGCGCGTGGAAGACGGCTTCCCGGGGCCCGGCGTACCGCATGGCGGCGGGAAAGGCGGCCAGGAGCACCCGCTCGCGGGGGTAGTACCGCTCCAGGAGGACTTCGTAGCTTCGGAAGCGGATCTCCGCCGGCAGGTCATCGGCCTTGGTCGCCCCCACCACCGGGTGGAGGAGGAGGCCGTCGACCACCTCCAGGGCGCACTTCTGGAGGTACTCGTGGGCCCGGTGGACGGGGTTCCGGGTCTGGAAGGCGACCACCGTCCGCCAGCCCCGCTCCTGGAAAAGCGCCCGGGTCTGGGCCGGGGTGAGCCGGTAGTGGGCGAAAGGATCGGGCCCGGGTCGGTCCACCACCCAGAGGGGCCCGGCTAGGTAGACGGGCCCCTGGCGGTAGAGGCGGGCCACGCCGGGGTGGGCCTCATCGGTGGTGCCGTAGACCTGGGCCGCCTCCTCCCGGGGGTCGTAGGTGAAGCGCTCGGTCACCTGCAT
>NZ_VSCV01000104.1:0-1243 GCF_047459355.1 Limnochorda sp.
CGAAGAGCTTCACCCACGCTCCCTCCCTGGATGCCAAGACCGCTCGGCTTTGGCCCGACCGGGACCGGGTCAGAAGCGGACGGTCACCGCGAGGGTCAGCTGGTCCAGGTCGCTCAGATGCTTCTGGCCGACCTCGCTCGCCGGGCCCCCATCCACCAGGATGAGGCTCAGGCTGGCCTGGGTGGTGGGGGTGAGCTGGTACCGGTAGGTGGGGACCAGGACCCGCGAATCATCCCGGAGGCTGTCCAGGGCCAGGAGCTCCAGGGTTTGATCATCGGTGAGGGGGATGGAGGCGAGCCCCATCAGGTACTGGCCCGCCGGAACGTCGCTCTCGTTGAAGATCTTGAGGAGGCTCCCCCGGCCGTTGTAGATGTACTGGAGCTCCGCCCGGATCCCCCGGGGGAAGAGGTAGTCCACCCCCAGAACGGCGGTGGGATAAGGCTTCGTGGGGCCCCAGATCTGCCCCGCGCGCTGTTCGTCCAGGCCCTCCACCCGGCCGGGGAAGGTGTAGGTCCCCTCCCCCCAGAGGGTGAAGCCCCGCCAGGCCGTCGCGGCCGCCAGCCCCACCTTCTGTTCCCGCCGCCATGCGCCGTGCAGGTTGGCCTCGCCCTCCCAGACGACCGGCTGGTCCTCGTACCCGTTGAAGTAGCTCAGGTACAGGCTTGTCCCCCGGTAGAAGGTGTCGAACTGGAGGCCGATCTCGCCGGGGTTCTCATAGTCCTTCACGTTCTCGGCGGTCAGGCCGGTCTCGTCTTGGAGCACCCTTTCCCACTCCGACGGCTCGAACGCGGGGACGATCACCACGCTCAGGGTCCCCACGTTGAAGTAGGTGCTGGTCCGGATGGCGGTGACGGGCTGGACCAGCCCCTCCAAACCCCGGGTCAGGTCCAAGGTGAGGGGCGAGAAGTAGCTGGTGGGGTTGAAGCCGTCGGCCGTTCCCCAAGCGATCCGCTGGCGGCCAATGCGGAAGTCGGTCAGATCCGAGTAGAGATCGACGTAGGCCTGGTCCAGCTCCAGGAGGGTGGAGCTGTCGCCGTTGGCCACCCCTTTCAGGGCTTCCAGACCCGCCACCCCCGCGTCCCAGTAGCCTTTGAGGGAGATGTGGCCCGCCGCCTCCCAGCCGAACCGGCGTTCAAACTGGAGCTGGTAGTGGGTCCGGTTGAGGGAGACCTGGCCCGGTCCCCACGTGATCTCATCCCCGTTGAGCCGGGATCCCTCGGTAAGAAAGAACCCCAGCGTCTGG
>NZ_VSCV01000105.1:0-1236 GCF_047459355.1 Limnochorda sp.
GTGCTGGGCGAAAATGGCGCCGGCAAGTCCACCCTGATGAAGATCCTGGGCGGGGTGTACCCGCCTGATGAAGGGACGTGGATCTACCGGGGCCAGGAGGAGCCCTTCCCCACAGACCCGGCGGAAGCCGCCGAGCGGGGGATCGCCGTCGTCCACCAAGAGCGGGGTATTGTCCCGGCCCTCAAGGTCTTTGAGTACCTCTTCCTGGGGCACGAGGAGCTGAAGCATGCCGGGGCCCGCATCATGGATGCGGCGGCCATGCGGGAGCAGTCGGCGGCGCTCCTGGACGAGTTCGGCATCGACGTGGACGCGGACGCCTTTCTCTACGACGTCCCTCCCGCGGCCCAGAAAATGATCGAGATCGCCCGGGCTGTCGCCCTCATCCGGAGGAAGAAGTCGAGCCCGGAACGCTACCCCATCGTCATTCTGGACGAGCCCACCGCGCCACTGAGCCCTGAGGAGCGGGAGCTCCTCTTCGGCTACCTGGAGCGGCTGAAGGCGCGGAGCAGCTTCGTCCTGGTCACCCACAACCTGGGCGAGGTGATCCGGCTCTGCGACCGGGTCTACGTCCTCCGGGACGGCCAAGAGGTGGCCGCCTACTCCATCCAAGAGGACCAGGTGACCGAGCGGGACCTGATCACCGCCGTCGCGGGGGCCAAGGCGAGTGAGATCCTGGCCGAACCGGGGAGCACGTGCCCGCCTGATGCAGAGGTCATCCTCGAGGTCCGGAACTTGAGCCGGGCGCGGGCGTACACGGACATCTCCTTCCAGCTCCGGGAGGGCGAGTGTGTGGGGCTGTACGGGCCCAAGGGGTGCGGGAAGGCCGAGGTGCTCCGGACCCTGGCTGGCCTGCTCCCCTTCGATGAAGGATCCCTTCTCATCCAGGGGCAGGCAGCCCGGGCCAGCGAAGGCGTTCCCACCCGCCTGCGCAAGGGCGTGGGCTACTTCACCGGGGAGTTCGAACGGGAGCTCTTCTTCAACCTCCCTGTGGCGGCCAACGTTTCCATTATCAACATGAGCAAGATCGCGCAGCGGTTGGGCTTCCTCAACCTTCGCCACGAGCAGGAGATGGCCCACCGGGTGATCGAGCGCTTGCGGGTGAAGGCGGCCCATCCCAGGGGATCGTGCCGGCCGCTCAGCGGTGGGAACAAGCAGAAGGTCTCCTTGGGGCGCTGGCTGGAGCGGCGGCCCAAGATCCTCCTCCTGGAGAACCCCACCATCGGCGTGGACGTGGGA
>NZ_VSCV01000054.1:0-5822 GCF_047459355.1 Limnochorda sp.
GCCCCCCCGACCTGCCAAGGCGGGACCCTCTACACCATCCGGCAGGGGGATACCTTCTTCCGCCTGGCCCAGCGGTTCGGCGTCACCGTCGACCAATTGATCGCCGCCAACCCAGGGGTGGATCCCGATCGCCTCCAGATCGGCCAACAGATCTGCATCCCCGGCGTGGCTCCCCCGGGCTGCGAGGGCGGGTTCCTGTACACCATCCGCGCCGGCGATACCTTCTTCTCCCTGGCCCAGCGCTTTGGTGTGACCGTCGATGAGCTGATTGACGCCAATCCTGGGGTCGATCCCGACGCGCTGCGGATCGGGCAGGAGATCTGCATCCCCACCGAGCCGCCCGGACCCGAGTGCCCCGGGGGAACCCTCTACACCATCCGTTCCGGGGATACCCTCTTCAGCCTGGCCAACCGGTTCAACACCACCGTGGACGCCATCCTGGAGGCCAACCCCCTCATCACCGACCCCGACAACCTCCGGGTGGGCCAGATCATCTGCATCCCGGGTGCGAGCAGCTAGCTGGGATCTTGAGGCGAGATGGAAGGCCGCCGGGGGTGTGGGCCCAGAAGACCAAGACCCCGCGGGCGCCGGCGCCCGCGGGCACCTTGCCTGGAGGCCGGGGCTGGGGTCAGCCCTCTCCCAGGTAGGCGCGGCGGACCTGGGGATCCTCGGCCAGCTCGTGGGCGGGGCCTTCCAGCACCACCCGGCCCGTCTCAAGCACATAGGCGTACTGGGCCAGCTTCAAGGCGGCCCGGGCGTTCTGCTCCACCAGAAGGAGGGTGCACCCCTCTTGGTGGAGCTGGGCCAGGGCCCGGAAGACTTCCTGCCGGAGGGCGGGCGCGAGGCCGAGGGAGGGTTCGTCCAGGCAGAGGATCCTGGGGTTGCTCATGAGGGCCCGTCCCACCGCCAGCATCTGCTGCTCCCCGCCCGAAAGGGTCCCGCCGCTTTGGCGGCGCCGCTCGTACAGACGGGGGAAGAGCCGGTAGACCCGGTCCAAATCGGCCGCAATGCGGGCGGCGTCCGTGCGGTGGTACGCCCCCATCATCAGGTTCTCCGCGACGGTCAGATTGGGGAAGATGCGCCGGCCTTCGGGCGCCATGGCCACCCCCAGCTGGACAATGCGGTGGGGCTTGAGGCCCCCGATCTCCTGGCCCCGGAGCCGGATGGCGCCCGCACGGGGACGGACCAGCCCGGTGATGGCCCGGAGGGTGGTGGACTTGCCGGCGCCGTTGGCGCCGATCAGGGTGACGATCTGGCCCGGCGCGACCCGGAGGGAGACCCCTTTCAGGGCGTGGATCGCCCCGTAGGAGACGTGGACGTTCTCCAGCTCCAGCAGGGGCGCGCCCGTCTCGGAGGCCGGTTCAGCCAATGGTGCGGTGACGTGGCCGTTCCTCATGCCTCTTCGTCCTCCCCCAGATAGGCTTCGATCACCCGCGGGTGGGTGCGGATCGCTTCGGGACTTCCCTCCGCGATGGTGACGCCGTGGTCCAGCACGTGGATCCGCTCGCAGATACCCATGACCAGCTTCATGTCGTGTTCGATGAGGAGGATGGTGAGCCCGAAGCGCTCCCGGATGCGCCCGATGAAGGCCGTCAAATCCCGGGTCTCCTCGGGGTTCATGCCGGCGGCCGGCTCATCCAAGAGGAGCAAGCGGGGCCGGGTGGCCAGGGCCCGGGCGATCTCCAGGCGGCGCTGGAGACCGTAGGGGAGGCTGGAGGCTTCCGCGTCGGCGAAGCCCTCCAGGCCCACCTCCCGGAGGAGTTCCATGGCCTGCTGGCGCATCGCCTCCTCCTCCCGGGTGTAGGCCGGGAGCCGGAAGAGGGCGCTCCACAAGGAGGCTTGGAGCCGCACGTGATGGGCCACCAGCACGTTCTCCAGCACCGTCATCCCCTTGAAAAGGCGGATGTTCTGGAAGGTGCGGGCGATCCCCAGGGCGGTGATCCGGTTGGGGGCGAGCCCTGTGATCTCCTGGCCGGCAAACCAGATGCGGCCCCGGGTGGGCTTGTAGTGGCCGGTGATCATGTTGAAGACGGTGGTCTTGCCCGCGCCGTTGGGTCCGATCAGCCCCACCAGCTCGCCCTGGCGGAGGCTGAGGCTGACGTCGTTCACCGCCCGCAGCCCGCCGAAGGTCATGCTCACCCCTTCCAGCTTGAGAAGCGGCGGGGCAGGCGCCTCGGCGGAGGCCTGCAGCGGGCCAGGCCAGGGATCGGTGCTGGCCGCCACCGGGACGGCGGGCTCGGAGGAATGGCGCGGCTTAGAGGTGAGGTGCACGGCTCTGCCTCCTTCCTGGCAGCCGGCGGAGGAGCAGGTCCCACGAGAGCTCGCTGCGGCCGAAGAGGCCCCGCCGGTAGAAGATCATCAGGAAGACCAGAAGCAACGAGAAGACCACCATCCGCATGCCCGGGATCCCCGGCACCAGCCAGGGCCCGATCCGGGTGGGCGCCTCCAAGAAGCGGAGGCCTTCCTGGAGGAAGGCGAAGATGAGCGCGGTCACCGCCGAACCCGTCACGGAGCCCAACCCGCCGAGGACGATGATGATCAGCAGGTTGAAGGTCATGGTGAAGGTGAAAAGGGTGGGGGAGATGGTGGTGATCAAGGTGGCCAGCAAGGCCCCGGCGATGCCGCCCAAGAAGGCACTGAGGATGAAGGCCAGGAGCTTGGTCCGGAAGATGTTGATCCCCATCGCCTCCGCCGCCACCTCATCCTCCCGGATGGCCCGCATGGCCCGGCCGAAGCTGGAGGAGGCCAGGTTCCGGACCAAGAGGAGGGTGGCGACGGCCGCGCCCCCGGACCACCACAGGTTGGTGTACTCGGGGATGGCCTTGATCCCCAAAGAGCCGTTGGTCAGAGGGATTAGGTTGTTGGCCAAGACGAAGATGATCTCGCCGAAGCCGAAGGTGGCGATGGCCAGGTAATCGCCCCGGAGCCGCAGGGAAGGGTATCCCACCAGCAGGCCCCCCAGCGCGGCCACCAGCCCCGCGGCCAGCAAGGCCACGATGAAAAGGTGCCCCGGGAGGCTGAAAGCGTTGAAGGGCCAGACCAGAGGCTGAAGGAACCAAACCATCTGCTTCTGGGTGAGGGGCAGCATGAGGAGGGCGGCCGTGTACCCGCCCAGGGCCATGAAGGCGTTGGGCCCCAAAGAGAACTGGCCGGCGATCCCGTTGACCAGGTTGTACCCCACGGCCGCCACCACGTAGACGAAGGCGGTGTTGAGGATCCGCTGGTAGTAGGGGTTGAGGTTGCCCTCGGCCCACGCAATGAAGAGGGCGAAGAGCCCGAGGACGGCCAGGGTTAAGAACGTCTCAAGGCGACCACGCATCTCACACTTTCTCCTTCAAGGGCGCGCCCAGAATGCCCGTGGGACGTACCAGCAAGAACAGGATCAAGAGCGCAAAGATGACCGCGTCCCGGTAGCCGGAGTGCATGGGGAAGAAGGCGACGAAGAGGATCTCCACCATGCCGATGAGGAACCCCCCCAGGGTGGCGCCGGCAATGCTGCCGATCCCGCCGACAACGGCCGCGGTGAAGGCCTTCCAGCCCGGATAGACGCCCATCAGGGGCTGGATCTGGGGGTACTTGAAGGCCCACATGATGCCGCCCGCGGCGGCCAGGGCCGAGCCCACGGCGAAGGTATACGAGATGACCCGGTCCACGTCCACGCCCATGAGCCGGGTGGCCTCCATGTCGGTGGCCACCGCCCGCATGGCCATGCCCACCTTGGTCCGGTAAACCAAAAGGAGCAGGAGCGCCAGCAGGACCAGGGCCAGGACGGGCACCCAGAAGCTGACGCCCAAGACGTTGGCCCCGCTGATCTGGTAGACTTGGGTCATCACCGCCGGCCGGGGGAAGGCCTTGGGGCGGGCGCCCAGGGCGACAATCGCCCCGTTCTCCAAGAGAAAGGCGACGCCCACCGCGGTGATGAGGGCCGAAATGCGCGGCGCTTCCCGCACCGGACGGTAAGCGGCCCGGTCGATCAGCATGCCCACGCCGGCGGCCAGGAGCATGGCCCCTGCCAGGGCGAGGTACCAGGGGAGATGGAAGAGCGCTACCAGGTAAAAGAAGAGGTAGGCGCCCACCATGAAGACGTCCCCGTGGGCAAAGTTGATCAGCCGGAGGATGCCGTAGACCATGGTGTAGCCGATGGCGATCAGGGCGTAGAGGCTCCCGAGGGAGACCCCGTTGAAGAACTGCTGAACGAAGGTCTGAAAACTCATCTCCGACCCGCCTTCTGCACCGTTGGTCCCCGCCTGGAGGGTGGCCGGTGGCCGGGGAGGTTCCTCCCCGGCCACCAATCCCTGTTTCCTGGGTTTACTGGCTGGCCAGTGCCTGCAGTTCAGGCGGGTAGACGGTGGTCATGTACCGGAACTCGCCGCCCTCCACCCGCCGGATGACCACAGGCTTGATGGCGTCACCGTTTTCGATGATGACGGGCCCGGTCACCACCTCCAGGCCGTGGATCGCCTCCAGCTGGTCCCGGATGGCCGCCGGGTCGGGGCTGCCCGCCTGCTCGATGGCGTGGAGGACCATCAGGTAGGCGTCGGCCGCGAGACCTCCGAAGGAGTTGGGCTCCTTGTTGTAGAGACGCCGGTAGGTCTCAATGTACTGGCGCCCCAGGTCGGTCACGGCCGCCTCCTCGTGCCAGAAGGCGGTGTGCATCAGGCCCTCCACCGCCTCGCCGCCGATCTCGAGGAGCTCGGGGGCGTCCGCGCCGTCGCCCGAGAGAATGGGCTGGGTCAAGCCCAGCTCCCGGGCCTGCCGGGCGATGAGCGCGTTCTCGGTGTAGTAGTTGGGCACGTAGAGCAGGTCGGGGTTGGCGTTGGCCACCGCCGTCAACTGGGCGGTGAAGTCCTGGTCACCGGTCCGGACGTACGTGGTGACCACCACCTGACCGCCCAGGCGCTCGAAGGCTTGGGTGAAGTACTGGCCCAGGGCGACCGTGTAGTCCTGGGCGATGTCGGAGATGACCGCCACCCGCCGGGCGCCCAGGTTCTCGTAGGCGAACTGCGCGGCGATCTCTGCCTGGTAGTTGTCGGTGAAGCAGGCCCGGAAGACGTGGGTCCGCCCCTGGGTGACGAGGGGGTTGGTGGTGGAGGGACCGATGATGGGGATGCCGGCCTGCTCCGCGATGGGTCCGGCCGCCAGGGCGTTACCGCTGGTCATGGTGCCGATGATGGCCACCACACCTTGGTTAATGAGGCGGGTGGTCGCGTTGGCCGCCTCCACCCGGTCACTCTTGTTGTCGACCAGGATCACCTCGACAGGTCGACCCAGGACCGTGTCGTACCCCATGCTCCGAATGGTCTGGATCCCTTCCCAGCCCATCTGCCCGTAAGCGGCCGTGGCGCCCGTCATCTCAAAGTTGACGCCGATCCGAATGGGCTCCTGAGCGCCCACGGGGCTTGCCAACAGGCCCAGGACGGCGAAGAAGACGACGGCTCTCGCCCAACTGCGCACGAGGATCCCTCCTCGATGGATTGGTCATTGGACGATCGCCCTCCCGACGGGCCGCCGCTCCGGCCAGCGCCCAGAATGGGGCGGCCAACCCGCCTGAGGGCCAGATTCCCCCAAGAGCTATGAAAGGTGAGGTTCGTTCCGAAGAGACGATTTCCTTCCCAAGGAGAACGAAGGCGGGAGCAAAACGAGAGGGGTCGCTCGCAGAAGTACGATTGTGACGACAGTCACGGAGTGGTGCGGACGAAGCTCGTACCGCGATGGCCCGATTGGGTCCGGGCTGAAAGGCGACACCATTGGCAAGATCAGGAAGGACGGTGTACAGCCTCCAGGGCGCCCCCGCCTCTGGGTTCTTGGAAGGGATCCGCGTT
>NZ_VSCV01000106.1:0-1197 GCF_047459355.1 Limnochorda sp.
CCCGAGCCCACCCCTTCCTGGGGGAGGCTGACCCAGAGGCCCACGGCTGCCTGGCCCAGCTCGGTGGCCGCGGCCGGGTTGAGGAACACGGCTTGGCTTTCGCCGGAAGCGCCGGTCACGTCGGGGAAGGGGGCGAGGGCCAGATCCCCCGGCTGGGCCAGGCTGGCCGCCGGCACGAGGAGCCAGGCCGCCAGCAGGAGGGCGGGCACCGCCCAGGGGGTGCTGCGCCGCCGGCCTGCCCGGAGCCGATCTCGATCGAGCCTAGGAGCTGGGGTGTCTCGCCGCATGCCAGGGCCTCCTCCTTACGGGGTCAACAGCCGGGGCGTGATGATCACCAGCACCTCGGACGCGGTCCGCCGTTCCTTGGTGGACGAGAAGAGGAAGCGGAGGAGGGGCAGATCCCCCAAGACCGGCACCCGGGTCGTCACCTGTTCCTCGCTCTCCTGGACCAGACCGCCCAGGGCCAGGGTCTCGCCATCCCGCACCCGCCGGGCTCGTTCTTGAGCTGCCAGTCGAGCCCCAGCTCTTTGCGCCCTTCTTCGGAGACTTCGGTGACGATGGCCTCGATGGCCACCTGGGGGAGAGGCTGATCCACTTGGGCCAGGTCGGCCTCGATCCGCTCCAGGAGGTCCGGCGGCGCGGTGATGAGGGCCGTGTTGGTCTCGGGATCGAAGCGGACGTAGTTGGCGTAGTACTCCGAGACCAGCCGGCGGGCCTGGTCGGCGGTGGCGTGGTTGAGGCGGACGAGCCGGGTCTGGGTAAGCTGGCTGAAGATGGGGCTGCTCCGGTCCGCCTTGCCCACCAGGTAGGTGGTCTCATCCAGCTTCACGTAGGTGAAGCCGCCCGGGGCCAGGATCATCTGGAGGGCCTGTTCAAAGGGCACCTCGTTCAACTCGAGGGTGACGAAGCCCTGGACGCCCGGGTCGGTCAGGACGTTCACCCCCGCCTGCATGGCGATGTCCTGCAGGGCCTGGGTGATGAAGGTCTCGACGAAAATGTTGGAGACGCGCGGTGGCTCCGCGACCGCAGGGCTTTGGGGAGGGGCCAGGCCCACGTCCTCGGGGAGGCCCGCGAGGAACGACGGATCTCTCCCTTGGGCCGCCCCCGGGGAGGGGCATGCGGTGGCGATCACCAGAGCGACCAATACTGCTCCCCACCGCTGCCAGCCATGGTCCTTCCAGCGCATACCTGCAGCAC
>NZ_VSCV01000001.1:0-240017 GCF_047459355.1 Limnochorda sp.
CCCTGTGCAGTTCTCAAGGTGCTCAGCGCGAGCCCCGGAATACCCCCGGCTCGCTGATGCCCACGTGACAACCTCATACGTTTGGAAGCTTTCCGCTGAAAGGCAAGCCGGCGGGATCACCCGCCGAGCGTATTCGCCTTCGGCGCTCAAGCGAGGCGGGTGATCCCGCCGGGCAAAGAGCGCTTTCAGCGACAAGTTTCCCGGTGGCCATGGCGGAGGGGTCCCACCTGTTCCCATTCCGAACACAGTCGTTAAGCCCTCCAGCGGCGATGGTACTGCGGGGGCGACCCCGTGGGAGAGTAGCACGCTGCCGGGAAGCCTTTTTCGGGCGGATGACCGCCCGCGACGCGGGGTGGAGCAACGGTAGCTCGTCGGGCTCATAACCCGGAGGTTGCCGGTTCGAATCCGGCCCCCGCAACCAACGAGGCCCTGGAAGGCTGAGCCTTCCAGGGCTTTTCGCGTCGGAGGAGCCGCGATTGCGGCGGCTGGGCCCGGTCCGCTATGATGGCGGAGGACAAGCCTGCATGCAGAGGGGAAAGGCGGGGAGGACGGCATGAGACGACCCGAAGGGGGCTGGCAGGGGAAGCGAGTGGTGCTGGGGGTGACCGGGAGCATCGCCGCCTACAAGGCGGTGGAGCTGGCCCGGCGCTTGACCCAGGAAGGGGCTCAGGTCCAGGTGGTGATGACCCGGGCCGCCACCCGGTTCATCGCCCCCCTGACCTTCCGGGAGCTGACCTACCGGGAGCCGCTGGTGGATCTCTTTGACCCGCCGCCGGGCGAGCTGATGCGGCACGTCCACGTGGCGGAAGAAGCCGACCTCTTGCTCATCGCGCCCGCGACGGCCAACATCCTGGCCAAGATGGCGGCGGGGCTGGCCGATGATCTGCTCACCTGCACCTTCTTGGCCACCCAGGCGCCGGTGGTGGTGGCGCCGGCCATGAACCGGATCATGTACCTCCACCCGGCCACCCAGGAGAACTTGGCCAAACTGGCCCGGTGGGGCGTGGTCGCCGTGGGGCCGGAGTGGGGGCCTTTGGCCACGGGGATTGAGGGGCCGGGCCGCCTGGCCAGCATCGATCAGATCCTGGCCGCCGCGGCCGAGGCGATCGATCGGGGTCAGGGGCTGGTTCAGTGGGCGGAGTCGGCGGACTTGAAGGGCGTGCGGGTGCTGGTCTCCGCCGGGCCGACCCGGGAGGCCATCGATCCCGTCCGCTTCTTGACCAACCGCTCCTCGGGCAAGATGGGCTTTGCCGTCGCCCGGGCGGCCCGGGCCCGGGGCGCGGAGGTCACCCTGGTGACGGGGCCCGTCGCCCTGGCCGATCCACCGGGGGTGCGGGTGATCCGGGTGGAGAGCGCGGCGCAGATGCGGGCCGCGCTCCTGGAGCACTTCCTCCAGTGCGATGTTCTGGTCATGGCGGCGGCGGTGGCCGACTTCCGGCCCCGACAACAGGCGCCCGCCAAGATCAAGAAGGGGGAGCACCAGGAGGGGCTCCGCCTGGAGCTGGAACGGACGGAGGACATCCTCACGGAGCTGGCCGGGCAGCGGGCGCCCCACCAGGTGTTGGTGGGCTTTGCGGCCGAGACCAACGCCGACCTGGCCCAGGCCCGGGCCAAGCGGGCGGCCAAGGGCGTGGACCTCTTGGTGCTCAACGACGTGCTGGAGCCGGGGGCCGGCTTTGAGAGCGAGACCAACCGGGTGACCCTCCTGCACCGCTCGGGCCAGGCGGAGCCTCTGCCTCTGATGTCCAAAGAGGCCGTCGCGCACCAGATCCTCGATCGGGTGGTCCAGCTCCTGGCTACCAGTGGCCCAACCTCTTGAGGCGGCGGTAGATGGCAGCCAGCCCGTCCAGGAGCAGGTGGGGTTCGATCAGGTCCACCTCCTCAAGCTCCGGGCCGATGAGCGGGGCCAAGCCGCCCGTGGCGACCACCCGGGCCTCCTCGCCCAACTCGGCCCGGATCCGGCGGGTGATCTCCTTCACCTGTCCCACGGTGCCGAAGTAGATGCCCGCCTGGATGGCTTCGGTGGTGCTCTGGCCGATGACCCGCTGGGGCCGGCTCCAGCCCACCTTGGGCAGCTGGGCCGTCTCTTCGACGAGCGCGTCCAGGGCGATCTGAGCGCCCGGGAGGATGGCTCCACCCAGGTACTCCCGCTGGCGGGAGACCACGTCGAAGGTGGTCGCGGTGCCGAAGTCCACCACGATGGCCGGCACCCCCACCCGCTCCGCGGCCGCGAAGGCGCTCACCAGTCGGTCGGCGCCCAACTCATAGGGCCGGTGGTACTTGATGGTCAGCCCCAGGTCCAAATCGGGCGTTACGACCCAGACGGGCCGTTCCACGTAGCGCTGCAGCGCCTCCTGCCACAGGTCCAACGCGGGCGGGACCACCGAAGCGACCACCGCCCCCTCCACCCGCTCCCGGGGCAGGCCTTGGTGGGCCAAGAGCTGAACGAGGAGGAGTCCCAGCTCGTCCGCGGTCCGATTCAGGTCGGTGGTGACGCGCCACTGGGCCACCCGCCGATCGCCTTCGTACACGCCGATGGCGACCTTGGTATTCCCCAGATCGATGGTGAGGAGCATGATGCCCACCTCCGGACCGGTGGATTCCGTCTTGGCTCCTCCCTTCCCTCTTTTGGGAGGGGGCCGGCCGGCCTGGGGTGAAGGGAGAGAGGGGAGGTTGGGGATGGACGGCGCATCGGCGCTCTCCGATGAAGAGCTGTTGCTCCAGGTGCAGCGGGGCGACGTCTGGGCCTTGGAACTCCTGGTCCAGCGCTACTGGCGGCGGGTTCGGGGCCTGGCCTTCCGCTTGGTCCAGAACTGGGAGACGGCCGAGGATCTGGCCCAGGAGACCTTTGTCCGCCTCTTGAAGGCGGTGGACCGGTACCGGCACCCCGAGCCCGTCTGGCCTTGGCTGGCCACCATCACCCGGAACCTGTGCCGGGATGCGGGCCGGCGGGCCCGCCGCCAGCACGAGGTCCAGGCCGGTGCGGCGGGGTGGAAGCCGGTTCCCTGGGCGGCCGATCCGGGGGAGCTCGTGGCCGATCGGGCCGAGCGGGATCGGGTGGTGGAGGCCCTCCGGCGGCTCTCCCCCAAGCACCAGCAGGTGCTCACCCTCCGCTTCTATGAACAGCTGAGCCTCCGGGAGATCGCGAGTCGCTGCGGGGTCCCTTTGGGCACGGTCAAGTCCCGTCTCGCCTGGGGCTTGCGGCGGTTGCGGGCCCTCTTGGGCGGCCCGGTGGCCGGAAAGGAAGAGGCCCCCGGTCCCCTTGCCTGACCGGGGGCGAAAAGGTCAGAAGCCCACAACGACCTTCGCGCCGGCTGCAACGGACCCTTACGTCACCGGGCTTCACCAGCGAGCAAAGACCGATGGCTTCAGAGCCCGGTGCAACCTTTGCCCGACCAGATCGGACCCCTAGGGAATCCATACCGATCTTCCGACCGGGATGGATCCCGGTGTCTCCACAACCGCAGTTGAGCAGCCACAGAGCCCGATCCAGTCTTGGCTCGACCTGAGCCGATCCCTCGCCCAGCCCAAAAGCCCTCGTTGACGAACGCTTCAGACCAGACGAGCAACCGACCCAGATCTTCGCTCCGGCTCCACCCGATCCAGCCCTGTGAACCGGGTGAAACCTTTGCTCGACCGTTGCAGACCCGCTTCTCGAGCCTACAACGATCTTAGCTCGGCCGTTGCAGACCTCTGACGCCTCCTAGTCTGTCCGCCGGCCGGGCCCCTATCCCTCAAGCGGGCTGGGGAATTCTGGGAAAAGGGGTTACCCGAAGCGGCCCGTGAGGTACGCTTCCGTCCGGGGATCCTGGGGCCGCTCGAAGAGGCGGTCGGTCCGATCCAACTCCACCAGGCGGCCGTCGAGGAAGAAGGCGGTCTCGTCGCTGATCCGGCCGGCCTGCTGCAGGTTGTGGGTGACGATGACCACCGTCAGCCGTTCCTTCAGCTGCTGGATGAGGTCCTCGAGCTTGGCGGTGGAGACGGGGTCCAGGGCCGAAGCGGGCTCGTCCATGAGGAGCACATCAGGCTCCACGGCCAGGGCCCGGGCGATGCAGAGGCGTTGCTGCTGGCCGCCGGAGAGCTCGAGCGCCGAGGTGCCCAAGCGGTCTTTCACCTCATCCCACAGCGCGGCCTGGGTGAGGGCCCACTCCACGATCTCCTCCAGACGCCGCCGGTTCCGGATCCCGTACAGCCGCGGCCCGTAGGCCACATTCTCGAAGATGGACCGGGGGAAGGGATTGGGCCGCTGGAAGACCATGCCGACTCGCTGGCGCAAGGCGACCACATCCACGCCCGGCCCGTAAATGTCCACGCCGTCCAGCTCGACCCGGCCGGTCACCCGGCACCCGTCGATCAGCTCGTTCATCCGGTTGAGGCTTCGCAGGAAGGTGGACTTCCCGCAGCCGGACGGCCCGATGAGGGCCAGAACCGAGTTGGCCCGAATGGACAGGCTCACCTCGTGGAGCGCCTGCTTGGCCCCGTAGGAGACCGACAGACCCTCCACCCGGATCTTGGGCGAGGAATGGGCCCCCTGGGGGGCCGTCTGCGCCTCAACCTCCATCCCCACTCCTCCTCACGGGCCGCCTAAAGATCGCGCATACGGTAGCCCACGCCCCGAACCGTTTCGATGTACGTGGGCCTGGACGGGTCAGGCTCCAGCTTCTGGCGGAGACGGACCACGTGCACGTCGACCGTCCGGGTGTCGCCCACGTAATCGTAGCCCCACACCTTTTCCAGCAGGGTCTCCCGGCTCAGGACGACGCCCCGGTTGGCCATGAGCATCCGGAGCAGCTCGAACTCCCGGGGGGCCAGCTGGACCTCCCGGTCGCCGACGGTCACCCGGTGGCGCAAGGGGTCCAGGGTGATCTCGCCCACCCGCAAGATCTGGTTCTCCGCCGGCTCCCGGGGCTCCATCCGCCGGAGGACGGCCTTCACCCGGGCCACCAGCTCCCGGGGGCTGAAGGGCTTGGTCATGTAGTCGTCGGCGCCGATCTCCAACCCCAGAACCTTATCGGCCTCACCGCCCCGGGCGGTGAGCATGATGACGGGGACCTGGCTCTCTTTGCGGAGCTCCCGGAAGACCTCGAAACCGTCCTTTCCTGGCAGCATCAGGTCCAAGATGACCAAGTCCGCCGGGCGGTTGCGAAACTCCCGGAGGGCGACCTCCCCGTCCGCGGCGGTGACCACCTCGAAGCCATCCCGCTCCAGGGCGAAGCGGACCAGCTCCAGGATGGACGGTTCGTCGTCCACGACCAGAATGCGCTCTTTCACGGCATCCACCCCTCTGATGGTACCAGGCCCATGTTACGAAGCCGTTACCTTTTCCGGCGCCGCTCGGAGCCGGACCCGGAAGGTGCTCCCTTCTCCCGGGGCGCTCTCCACCCAGATCCGCCCCCCCTGCCGCTCCACCGCGTGCCGGACGATGGAGAGCCCCAGCCCGGTGCCGCCCATGGCCCGGGAGCGGGCCTTGTCCACCCGGTAGAAGCGCTCAAAGACCCGGTTGAGGGCCCGGCCGGGGATCCCCGGCCCGGTGTCGGCCACCGCCAGCTCCACCCAAGCCCCCTCCCGGTCGCCTGAGATCCAGACCCGCCCGCCCTCGGGGGTGTACTTCACCGCGTTGTCCACCAGGTTGATCAGCACCTGCCGGAGCAGGGACTCATTGCCCATCACCCACAGCGCTGGGGGGCACTGGACGGAGAGATCGATGGACCGGCTTTCGGCCCGCTGCCGGAAGAGCTCGGCGCATTCGGCCGCAAGGAGGCTCAGGTTGACGGGGACCAGCTCCACCTCCAGGTGGGGTGACTCCAGCCGGGAGAGATCCAGGAGGTCGTTGATCAGGCTGACCAGCCGGTCGGTCTCCCGCCGGACGATCTCCAGGAACCGGCGAGCGGTGGCGGGGTCGTCCATGGCGCCGTCCAGGAGGGTTTCGATGAAGCCTTTCAGGGCCGTGAGCGGCGTGCGGAGCTCGTGGGAGACGTTGGCCACGAACTCCGTCCGAACCTGTTCCAGCCGGCGCATCTCCGTCACATCCCGGAGCACCGCCACCGCGCCCGCCAGCTCACCGTCCGCCCGGCGCAAGGGGGCCGAGCGGATCTGGAGCTCCCGCTCCACCGGCCGCATCAGCCGGACGCTCCGGGTCTGGCCTGCCCCCTGGACCGCGGCCGCTTCCAGGGCCTCGGCCAGGCCGTACTCCCGGATGGCCTCGACCAAGGGGCGGCCCAGCACCTCCGAACGGGGCAGATCGAAGAGCCGCTCGGCCGCACTGTTGAAGAGCTGCACCCGCCCCTGCTGGTCCTGGGCGATGACGCCGTCATCCAGGCTCTCCAGAATGGTGTCGAGGAGGGTGGCCCGGGTCTGGGCGGACCCCAGGGCCTCCTGCCAGCGCTGATCGCGCTCGGCCAGGGCCAGGGCGAGCTGGGCCGAAGCCCCTCGTAGCCTCTGGTCCCACAGCCCCGGGCTGGCGCCGGTTTCCCCCACGGGGTCCTGATCCCGCAGGAGCTGCACCAGTCGGTCCACCGCCCGGCGGTGGCGGTGGCGCTCCCAGGCCCAGCCGATGAGACCGCCGGCCGCCGTCGCTCCGGCCCCAACCAGGGCGGCCCCGGGCCCGATCCATCTTTGGAGGGCCCAAAGGCTGGCCAGCACCAAGAGCCCAGCGAGGAGCGCCAAGATGCGGAGACGGGCCGGCGGGCCTACCCCCGGGGAAGATCCAGGAGCCAGAGGGCTCCGCTGTCCATCCATCCGCCCGTCATCCCCTTCTTCTGAAACCAGTCGAGAGCGCCGGCGAAGAGACCTGCCGCCCGATCCAGCTGGCCCAGCTGCTCACAGACGCGGGCCAGCTCCTCCCGGACGGGCCCTAACGGGGCGTCGGCATCGCCTGACCCTTCCAGCAGGTCCAGCGCCTTCTGGAGCTGGGTCTGGGCCTCCTCCAGCCGCCCCTCCCGCCAGAGAAGCCGGGCCAGCTCCCGGTGGACCCAGGGCCGGTCTTGGGGCCCGGCCGCCTGGATGGCGGCCCCCCAGAGGGCTTGGGCAGCGGAGACCTGGCCTTCCAAGGCGGCCAACCACGCCCGGGCCCGCAGGACCGCGGTCTGCAGGCGATGGCCCGGGGGCAGCTCCCGGGCCATTCGGTCGGCCTGCTCCACCGCCCAACGGGCCCCGTCCCCTTGCCCCGCCCGGGCCTTGACCCAGGTCAGATGGAGGTAGCCGTCGATGGTCCGCTCCCGGTCGCCCAGGGCCTGGAAAAAGTAGAGGGAGCGCTCCACCATCACCTGGGCCGCCTCGTGCTCGCCCGTCTGCCCCAAGAGCCGGCCCAAAGTGAGGGCCACCTCGCCGTAACGGGCGAAGTCGGTCAGATCGTCCATGGCCCACAAGGCCTCTTTCAGGTGTTCGATGGCTTCCGCGGGCGCGCCCCGGCGGGCCAAGGCGAGGCCCAACTCGGCCCGGAGGTTGGCCTGGAGCCACTCATCCTCGGGGGAATCTCCCAGGCGATCGAGCCCCCGCTCGAGGAGGCGGATGGCCCGGTCGGTCCTGCCGCGGGTCATCTCATAGCGGGCCCAGTGCAAGAGGAGGCTGGCCTCCTCCCGCTCGTCTCCTGTGGCCCGCCACGCGTCGGCCGCCTGGCGGTACGCGTGGACCACCTGGTCGGGGGGGCCGGTGCTGGCCATCAGCTCCGCCCGCAGGCTCAGGAGCCGGGCCTGGGAGAGGAGGTCCGTCGGTGGGAGCTCCACCAACGCCTGATCCAGCCGTTCCAAGGCCTGGGCGGTGGCTCCGGCCGCGGCCAGGGCCCGGGCCTGACGGAGCGCGGGGAAGGCGGCCAGGGGTGGGGCGGGGGGATCGACCTCCGGTTCATCGAGAAAATAGCTGACGGGACGGTTGAGGCGCTGGGCCAGGAGCTGGAGGGTGCGCAACGAGGGGCGGGCCAGGTCAGCCTCCACCTGGCTGATGAAGCTTTTGGTCATCTCCTCGCCGGCCAACTCGGCCTGGGTCAAACCGAGCCGCTGCCGTTCCCGGCGGATCCGCTCCCCAAGGGTGGGCCGGTCCGACCGCGGCTCCCTCCTCCCCCGACCGGAGCGGGACACTGCCGTCACTCCTCTCGCCCAGGCCCTGCAGGTATGGTCCTCCGACGCTCTCCGGCCTTCTCCGACTCTCTTCGTGCTGGCCCGGGGAGACCCTGCTGGCACATGCTGCCCGGGATGGAGGAAGGCTGCTCCAGGCGCCGAAAGCTTCAATGCATACCCTGGGAGGGGTGGTCATTGGGTGCACCCCAGGCCCCCGAGCGCGACCGGACGCCCTTTCTGGATCGTCTGGTGGCGTACGTGCAAGCGGGCATCGTGCCCTACCACACCCCGGGACACAAGCAGGGCCGCGGGGCTCCCCCGCGCCTGGTGGACGTTCTGGGAACCAAGCCCTTCCTGATCGATCTTGACGGCGATTTGGAGGAGCCGGACCAGGCCCCGGCGGTGGACAGCCTCCGGGAGGCCGAGGCCCTGGCCGCCGCCGCCCATGGGGCGCGCCATGCCCGGTTCTTGGTCAACGGGACCACCGCAGGAATCCATGCCCTCATGCTGGCGGGCACCGGGCCCGGACAGACGGTGGTGCTCCCCCGCAACGTCCACCGGAGCCTGATCGGGGGCCTCATCCTCTCCGGGGCGCGGCCCCGTTTCGTGGCCCCCCAGTTCCTGGCGGAAGCGGGCGTGGCCACGGTTCCCACCCCGGTGGCGGTGGCTGCCGCCCTCAGGGGGGAGCCGCGGCCCAGCGCGCTGTGGCTTACCGCGCCCATCTACTACGGTTGGCTGCCCGATCTGCCCGCCATGGCCCGGGTGGCGGCGGCCCTCGGGGTGCCTCTTTGGGTGGACGAGGCCCATGGAGCCCTTCACGGCTTCCATCCTGACCTGCCGCCGGGCGCCCTGGCCGCTGGGGCGGCCGCGGCCGTCAGGAGTTTTCACAAGGGGGGCGGCTCCCTGGTTCAGTCGTCGCTCCTGCTCCTGGGGGAGGCAGGGCCCGATCCCGACCGGGTGGACGCGGCCCTGGCGGTGCTCCAGTCCACCAGCCCATCGCCTTTGCTTCTGGCCTCTCTGGACGGGGCTCGGGCGTGGCTGGCCGGCGGCGCTTCCGGGGCCCTGGACCGGCTGCTGGCGACGGCCCACCAGGTACGGGAGGCCCTCAACCAGCGGCCCGGCCTCCACTGCTGGGGCCCGGAGGTGGTGGGGCAGGCGGGGATCGCCGCGTGGGATCCCACCCGGATCGTCTTCTCGGTGGCCGGGCTGGGGCTGTCGGGCTTGGAAGCGGCCCGCTGGCTCCGCCGTGCCTGTGGCCTGCAGGTGGAGATGGCCGACCTGACCAACGTGGTGGTGGTCCTCTCGCCCGGGGACGGGCCCTGGTCAGCCCGCCGGCTGCTCGATGGGGTGGACCGTCTGATCCGGGAGGCTCGGCCGCGCCGGCGGCCGGCCCTCCTGGAGCCGCCGCCCCTGCCGCCGGCGCCCCTGACACCCCGGGAAGCCTACTTTGCTCCGGCCCGACGGGTGCCCCTGCGGGAGGCGGTGGGCGAAGCCTCGGCGGAGATGGTGGCACCCTATCCGCCAGGGGTCCCCATCCTGGTCCCGGGGGAGGAAGTGACGGCGGAGACCGTCGAGTACCTGACCCGCCTGCGGCGGGCGGGCGCCCGCCTGCAGGGCGGCAGCGACCCAACGGGCGAGACCTTGCTGGTGGTGGCAGGCTCCCCCGCTTCTTCGCCACCTTGGGCTTCCGGGGAGCTGTAAAGGAGGCTGAGCCATGAGCCGGCGCGAAGTGGTCGACAACCTGACCCAACTCCTGGAGTGCCTCCCGCCCCATATCCGGCGGGCTTTGGAGGCGATGCCCGACCTCCATCGCCTGACAGAGATCGTCCTCGACCTGGGGCGCCAGCCCGAAGCTCGGTTCCCCGACCGGTTCACCTACCTGAGCGACGCCTTCGTCACCCGGGAGGACATCAACTTCGTCGTCCAGCGGGTGGGGGAGTTCGGGGAGGACAACCGGGCGGGCATCGAGCGGACCCTCCACCGCATCTCGGCCATCCGGAACCGGCGGAACGAAATCGTGGGCCTCACCTGCCGCATCGGCCGGGCGGTCTTCGGCACCATCGACATCATCCGGGACGTGGTGGAGACGGGGAAGAGCATCCTCCTCCTGGGCCGGCCGGGGATCGGGAAGACCACCATGCTCCGGGAGATCGCCCGGGTGCTGGCTGACGAGTTCAACAAGCGGGTGGTGGTGGTCGACACCTCCAACGAGATCGCCGGCGATGGCGACATCCCCCACCCGGCCATCGGGCGGGCCCGGCGGATGCAGGTGAGCCGCCCCGATCGCCAGGCCGCGGTGATGATCGAGGCGGTGGAGAACCACATGCCTGAGGTGATCGTCATCGACGAGATCGGCACCGAGGCCGAGGCGATGGCGGCCCGGACCATTGCCGAGCGGGGGGTGCAGCTGATCGGCACCGCCCACGGCAATACCCTGGACAACCTGGTCCTCAACCCCACCCTCTCCGATCTGGTGGGGGGCATCCAGGCTGTCACCCTGGGGGACGAGGAGGCCAAGAAGCGGGGAACCCAGAAGACCGTCCTGGAGCGGAAGGCGCCACCCACCTTCGAGATCGTGGTGGAGATCCAGGAGATGGACCGGCTGGCCATCCACCACTCGGTAGCCACCACCATCGACCTCATGCTGCGGGGCATCCGGCCCCAGCCGGAGATCCGAGAGCGGTCGCCCGACGGTTCGTATCAGGTGGTGCAAGAGCCGGCCACGCCCGACGAGGCCCCGCCCGACGTCCCGGCAGGGGAGGGCGGGCGCGCCCCCCGGGAGCGGGATCGGGTGATCCGCATCTTCCCCTACGCCGTCAGCCGGTCCCGCCTGGAGCGGGCGGTCCGGGAGCACCGGGTGCCTGCCGAGCTGACCCACCGGCTCGAGGAGGCGGACCTGGTCCTTACCCTGAAGGGGCAGTACCGGAAGATGCCCAAGCGGCTCCGCCAGGCGGAGGCCCAGGGCCTGCCGGTCCACACCATCCGGAGCAACACCTTCAGTCAGGTGGAGCAGTTTGTGGGCGCCTTGGAAAGCGGCCAAGTCGACCTCTTCCGGCCGGGCCGGGATCACCGGCGGGAGCCGCCCTCCTTCTGACAGGCGAGCCGGGCTGGCGGGCGGGAAGGGCCGCCCGCGCCTTTCGGGACGGAGTCGGACGACGGGGGCTCGTGGGGGATGGGGTCCATCAGGGTTGGAGGGAGGAGCATGGGCAGGGGGCAGCGGGGGCGGTTTATCACCTTTGAAGGCCCCGATGGGTCGGGCAAGACCACCCAGACCCGGTATTTGGCCCAGGCGTTGCGGCAACGGGGGATCCGGGTGCTGGAGACTTTCGAACCGGGCGACACGCCCTTGGGCCGTTACCTCCGCCAGATCCTCCTGGGGCCCCCGGCCGCCGGCGGGCCCGAGGCGCCTGAGTCTGCCAGTTGGGAGCCCGTCCCCATGGCCGAGATGCTCTTGATGGCCGCCGACCGGGCCCAGCATGTAGAGCAGCGGATCCGGCCCGCCTTGGACGGAGGGATCTGGGTCATCTGCGACCGGTACATCGACTCGAGCCTCGCCTATCAAGGCTACGGGGCAGGGCTGGCCCTCGAACAGGTCCGCCAGGTGAACCTCTGGGCCACGGGGAACCTCTGGCCCGACCTTACCTTCTTCCTCGATCCCGGTCCCGGCGGGCCCCTCACTGGCTGGCCCAGTCCCGATGGGCCCAACCGGCCTGATCGGATCGAAGATCGGGGCCGGGAGCACTGGCTCCGGGTCCGGGAGGCCTACCTGGACCTCTGGCGCCAGTCCCCCGGACGGATCTGCCGGATCGAAACGGCCGGGAAGCCCCCGGAGGCGGTGGCCCAGGAGGTGCTGGCCCACGTGGACCGCTGGGTGGGAAGGGAGGCGGGAGGGTCGTGACCCCAGACGGACCCCTCTTGGACCATCTGGTGGGGCAAGACCGGGCCAGGGGCCGGCTGGTGGAGGCCGTCCGGGAAGGGCGGCTGCACCACGCGTACCTGTTGGTGGGCCCCGAAGGGGTGGGCAAGCGCCTCCTGGCCCGGGGACTCGCCCAGCTCCTCCTCTGCCCCCAGGCCCGGGACGGGCAGGCCTGCGGGCGGTGCCGGAGCTGCCAGCAGGTGGCCCGGACCAGCCACCCCGACCTCCACTGGCTGGAGCCCCAGGTCCGGACGGGGGGCCTGGGCAGCCTGGGGATCGACCAGGTGCGGCGCCTCATCCAGGAGGCGGCCTGGCGGCCTTATGAGGGCGGCTGGAAGGTGCTGGTCATCGCCCAAGCTGATCGCCTCACTCCCGAAGCCCAGAACAGCCTGCTGAAGCTCCTGGAGGAGCCGCCGGGGCAGGCGGTCATCCTGCTGACCAGCCCGCGGCCCGACCAGCTCCTGCCGACGGTCCGCTCCCGCTGCCACACCGTCCCCTTGCGCTCCCTGACCGATGAGGAGGTGCGGGGTGTGCTGGCGGACCAGGGGCTGATTGGGCCAGAGGATGACGAGACCGAGACCGAACTGCTCCTGGTGGCCGTCCAAGGGGCGCCGGGGCGGGCGTGGGCCCTGGACCGGGAACGGCTGAGGGAGCGGCAGGAGGCGGCCCGGGCCTGGGTGGAGGCCCTTCTGGGCGAGCCTGCCTGGCGCCGGCTGGTCCTGGCCGGAGAGCTGGCGGAGCGGGATGATCTGGTGGAGGTTCTGGAGGGAGCGGTCCTCTGGGTCCGGCAGGTGATCCGCACCCGGGTCGGGCGTTCCGCCGGGTCCGCCCCAGCGGGGCAGGCCGCCCACCCGCGGCCCAGCCTGGACGAGCTGATCGAGCTCTGGCGGGAGCTCCGGGAGGCGTACCGGTTGGTCCAGGGACCGGCCCAGCGGCGGCTGGTGCTGGACCGGCTGGCCTGGCGGGGGGCCGGGGGAGGGCCGGGCCGTGGCCACTGAACCGGGGTGCCTTTACGTGGTGGGGACCCCCATCGGCAACCTGGAGGATGTCACCCTGCGGGCCCTCCGGGTGCTGAAAGAGGTGGACCTTATCGCCGCCGAGGACACCCGTGTCACCCGGAAGCTCCTGGCCCACTACGACATCCACACACCCTTGATCAGCCTGCACGAGCACAATGAGCGGGCGAGGAGCGCCGAGCTCATCCAACGGCTGCAGCAGGGGCAGGCCGTCGCCCTGGTGAGCGACGCGGGGATGCCCACCATCTCCGATCCGGGGGGCCGGCTGGTGGCGGAGGCGGTGGCCGCCGGGTGCCCCCTCCAGGTGGTTCCCGGCCCCAGCGCGGTGCTGGCGGCGGTGGCGGTTTCGGGTCTGGAGGTGGAGCGGTTCGCCTTCGAAGGCTTCCTGCCCCGCCAGGGCCAGGCCCGCCAGGCCCGGCTGGAGGAGCTGGCCCGCCTGCCCCACGCCCTGGTGCTCTTCGAGGCCCCAGGGAGGCTGGTACGGACCCTCCAGGAGCTCCGGGACGTTCTCGGGCCCCGGCGGGTGGCCGTGGCCCGGGAGCTGACCAAGCGCTTCGAAGAGGTGATCCGGGGCGACTGGGAGACGGTCCTCGACCACTTCCACCGCCACCCGCCCCGGGGGGAGCTGGTGATCGTGGTGGCGGGCGCCGACCCCCAAGACCGCCGCAGCTGGACGGACCAGGAGGTGGCGGAAGCGCTGGGGCGGCTGATCGCCCAGCAGGTGGACCGCAAGGAGGCCATCCGTGAGGTGGCCCGGCTCTCGGGCCGCCCCCGGCGGGAGGTCTACCAGATCGCCCTCCGACAGCGCAGCCCGTCGGAGGAGGCGGGTTCCTGAGGCCCGTCGGCAGGGCCGTCAGGAGACTTGCTTCATCTCGTCGAGGCAGGCCTGGCAGATGATCTTCTCCTTGTAGGTTCGGACGTTGGTAGCGCTGCCGCAGAAGATGCAGGCGGGCTGGTACTTCTTCAGAATGATCTTTTCCCCGTCCACATAGATCTCCAGAGCGTCCCGCTCCTCAATCTGCAGGGTGCGCCGGAGCTCGATGGGGATGACCACCCGGCCCAGCTCATCGACCCGGCGGACGATGCCCGTCGACTTCACCGTGCCACCCCTCCCTTCTTTCGACAACATTCGACAGGAAGCTACAGGCATTCTAGGCACGCTTCCAGGTTCTGTCAACGAACGGGGCGGAAACGGCGGCCAGGGGCCCGACGCCCCGCCTCGGGGAAGCGGCCGGCGCCCGCTTCTGGGGGCTTCTGCCGGCGTCACGGGCCCAGGAACCGGAGCAGCACGGCCGCCAGGCCCGCGGCCACCAGGGGGCCGGCGGGGATCCCCTCCAGCCAGAGGACGCCCATGACCGAGCCCATCACCATGCCCAGCATGGTCTCGGGCCGGTGCTGGAGGAGGTTCACCCCTTGGGCGGCCAGCCACGCGGAGAGGGCGCCCACCACCACCGCCACCAGTCCCGGCAGGCTGACCATCTGGACCGCCGCCTGGGCGAGCCCCAGGTGGCCCCGGGCGAAGGGGAGGAGGAGGCTGATCAAGAGGAGGAGGATCCCCAGGCTGAGGGTGTACTCCTCCAGGAAGTCCAGCACGCTGGCCGGTCCCAGGGTGGCGAAGATGAGCAGCGCCGCCGCGGCGGTGGCCACCAGATCGTTCCGCCCCAGCAAGCCTGCCGCCACCAGGACCAGGAGTACCAGCTTCCCCTCCACCGGGCGCCCCTCCCGTCGCTTCCAATCTATGTGAGCCCGGCGCCACTCTTGACTGGCCCGGCAGGTCTCGGGTATAGTTAGGGCCGAAACAGGAGCAGGAAAGCGATGATGGGGCGGAGTAGCCTGGGGAACGGCCCGAAGCGAGCCGGGACGGTGGGAGCCGGCGGCGCGGCCCCTGGTGAAGATGGCCCCGGAGCGCCTCCTCGAAGGCGAGTAGGGGAGGCCGGCTGGCGCCCGTTACGCGCCAGGGTGCGATCAGCACCTAGCGAGGCCGTTGCCGCGAGGCAGCGGTGAAGCAGGGTGGTACCGCGGGATTGCCCGCCCCTGGAGGGGCGGCTTTTTTGTTGCCTGAGATCCGTGGAAGGGTGGGATTCCATGGGCGCGTCCCGATACTACGTGACCACGCCGATCTACTACCCCAGTGACCGCCTCCACATCGGCCACGCCTACACGACCACCATCGCCGACAGCCTGGCCCGCTGGCACCGGCTGAAGGGCGATGAGGTCTTCTTCCTCACCGGCTCCGACGAGCACGGCCAGAAGATTGAGCGGCGGGCCAAGGAGGCGGGCACCTCGCCCCAAGCCTATGTCGACGCCATCGTCGCCACCTTCAAGGACCTCTGGAAGCGGCTCCACATCCAGTATGATGACTTTATCCGCACCACCGAGCCGCGGCACGTGCGGGTAGTCCAGGAGATCTTCCAACGGCTGGAGGCCCAGGGGGACATCTACCGTTCCCAGTATGAGGGCTGGTACTGCGTGCCCTGCGAGACCTTCTGGACCGAGAGCCGGCTGGTGGACGGCAACTGCCCCGACTGCGGCCGGCCCGTCGAGTGGGTCCAGGAGGAGAGCTTCTTCTTCCGGTTGTCCAAGTACATGCCCCGGCTCCTCGAGCACATCGAGCGGCATCCGGAGTTCATCCAGCCCGAGAGCCGGCGGAACGAGATGATCCAGTTCATCAAGAGCGGGGTGGAGGACCTCTCCGTCAGCCGGACCACCTTTGAGTGGGGGATCCCGGTTCCGGGCCATCCGGGCCACGTGGTCTACGTCTGGATCGACGCCCTGACCAACTACATCAGCGCGGCCGGGTACCTGGACGATCCCGACCGGTTCCAGCGCCTCTGGCCGGCGGATCTCCACCTGGTGGGGAAGGACATCCTCCGCTTCCACACTGTCATCTGGCCGGCCCTGCTCATGGCCCTGGACCTGCCCCTGCCCCGCCAGGTGGCGGGCCACGGCTGGATCCTGACCGAGACCGGCAAGATGTCCAAGTCCAAGGGGAACGTGACCGATCCCATCGAGCTTATCGAGGAGTTCGGGGCGGACCGGATCCGCTACTTCCTCCTCCGGGAGATCCCCTTCGGCCAGGACGGCTACTTCAGCCGGGAGGCCCTCATCGAGCGGAGCAACGCTGATCTCTCCAACGACTTGGGCAACCTCCTCCACCGCACCCTGAGCATGCTCCACCGCTACCAGGAGGGGGTCATCCGGGAGCCGGGGCCCGAGGAGCCCCTGGACCGGGAGCTGGCGGCGCTGGCGACGGGCGCCTTTGCTGCCATGGACGCCAAGCTCCAGCAGCTGGCCCTCAACGAGGCCTTGGAGGAGCTTTGGAAGGTGATCCGGCGGGGGAACAAGTACCTGGACCAGGCGGAGCCGTGGGCCCTGGCCCGGGATCCGGCCCAGGCCCCGCGGCTGGCCCGGGTGCTCTACACGGTGGCGGAGGCCCTCCGGCTGGTGGCTCTTCTGGTCGCTCCCTTCCTTCCCCAGACGGGCGAGCGGATCTGGCATCAGCTGGGCCTGAGCGGGTCGGTCCATCAGGCCCGCCAAGACCAGCTCCGGTGGGGGCTCCTCCCGGCGGGGACGGTGGTGCAGAAGCCGGAGCCCATCTTCCCCCGGCTGGAGCGGGAGACGGAGGAGGAGCCGGCGCCTGAGCCGGCGGCCGCCCCCGCCCCGAAGGAGGCGCCGAAGGCGGCCCCTGCCTCCGAAGAGGTCCCGGAGATCACCATCGACGAGTTCGCCCGGCTGGATCTGCGCCTGGCCCGGGTGGTGGCGGCGGAGCCCGTCAAGGGAGCGGACCGCCTCCTCAAGCTCCAGCTCGACCTGGGCGCGGAGACCCGGCAGGTGGTGGCGGGCATCGCCCAGAGCTACAAGCCCGAAGAGCTGGTGGGCCGCCAGGTGGTGGTGGTGGCCAACCTGAAGCCGGCCCGGCTCCGGGGCGAGCTCTCCCAGGGCATGATCCTGGCCGCCTCAGGACCCGACGGCCGGTTGGGGTTGGTGACCGTCCAGGAAGAGCTGCCGCCGGGGAGTCGGGTCCGGTGAAGGCTGCGCTCGGGGGCTGGGTCGACATGCACCTCCACCTGACGGATCCCGCCTTCCAAGGGGAGGAGGCGGCGGTCCTGGCCCGGGCTTGGGCTGCTGGGGTTCAGTGGGTGGTCACCAGCGGCACCGATCTGGAGAGCTCCCAGCGGGCCGTGGCGCTGGCCCGGCGTTTTCCCGGCCGGGTCTGGGCGACGGTGGGGTTCCACCCCCACGAGGCAGGCCAGTGGACCGAGGCGAGCGAGGCGGCTCTGGAAGGGCTGGCCGGAGACCCCCACGTGGTAGCCATCGGCGAGATCGGCCTGGACTTCCATTACACCTTCGCTCCCCGGGACGTGCAGGAGGCCGTCTTCCGCCGCCAGCTCCGCCTCGCCCGCCGTCTCAGCCTGCCGGTGGTGATCCACTCCCGGGAGGCAACGGCCGAGACCCTGGCCGTCCTGCGGGAGGAGATGCCGGTGGAAGGGGTGCTCCACTGCTTCACGGGGGACCCGGAGTTGGCGCAGGGAGGCCTGGAGCTGGGCCTCTTCCTCTCGGTGGGCGGGATGCTCACCTTCAAGAAGATGGAGGCCCTGCGGGAGGCGGTGGCCACCCTGCCCCGGGATCGGATCTGCCTGGAGACGGATGCGCCCTACCTCGCGCCCGTCCCCTACCGGGGGAAGCGGAACGAGCCGGCGTGGGTGGTGGAGAGTGGGAAGGCTCTGGCCGACCTGTGGGGTGTGGATCCGGATGAGGCGGCGGCGGTGACCGCGGCCAACGCCCGCCGGCTCTTCCCGCGGGTGGCCGAGTGGGAGAGGAGCAGGGAGGGGACGTAGAGCATGCCAGCGGTGGCCATCGTCGGGGCCCAGTGGGGCGATGAAGGCAAGGGGAAGGTGACCGACTACCTGACGGCCCAGGCCGACGTGGTGGTCCGCTACCAGGGCGGCGCCAACGCCGGCCACACGGTGTGGATCGGCCAGGAGCGGTACGCCCTCCATCTGGTGCCCACGGGCATCCTCCGCCCGGGCTGCCTGGCGGTGATCGGCAACGGCACCGTCATCGATCCAGAGTTGCTGGCGGAGGAGCTGGACGGCCTGGAGGCCCGGGGGGTGGACCTGAGCGGGCTCCGGATCAGCGATCGGGCCCACGTGGTCCTGCCGGTCCACCGTCTCCAGGACCGGCTGGAGGAGGAGGCCCGCCAGCAGCGGATTGGGACGACGGGACGGGGGATCGGCCCGGCCTACGTGGACAAGATCGCCCGGACCGGCCTGCGCATCGCCGACTTGCTGGCCTCCGATCTGGAGGAGCGGCTCCGGGTGCTCCTCAACCGGAAGCGCCAGCAGCTGGAGGGCGCCTACGGGATCCGCCTCGACGACGCGCCGGAGTTGGATGCGCGCGCGGTGGCCGCCCGCCTCACCCGGGCCATCCGACGCCTCAGCCCCGCCGTGACCGATACCTCGGCCATCCTCTTCCAGGCCTCCGCCCAAGGACGGCGGATCCTCCTGGAAGGGGCCCAGGGGAGCCTGCTGGATGTGGATCACGGAACGTACCCCTACGTCACCTCCTCCAGCGCCACAGTGGGGGGCGGCCTGACGGGGTCGGGCCTGGGCCCCCGGGCCATCACCCGGGTGCTGGGGGTGGCCAAGGCGTACACCACCCGGGTGGGGGAGGGGCCCTTCCCCACCGAGCTCCACGGGGAGCAGGGCGACTGGCTCCGGGAGCGGGGGCACGAGTTCGGCACCACCACCGGGCGTCCCCGCCGGTGCGGCTGGCTCGACCTGGTGGCGGTCCGCTACGCGGTCCAGGTGAACGGCCTCACCGACCTGGTCCTCACCAAGCTGGACGCCTTGAGCGGCTTGGAAGAGCTTCAGCTGTGCGTGGGGTACCGCCTGGGCGACCAGGTGCTGGACCGGCCGCCGGCCCGGGCCGATGAGCTGGCCCAGGTGGAGCCCATCTACGAGACCCTGCCCGGGTGGTCGGAGGATCTGTCGGGTTGCCGGTCCTTCGAGGAGCTCCCCGAGGCGGCCCAAACGTATGTGCGGCGGATCGAGGCGGTGGCCGGGGCGCCCGTCAGCCTGATCTCCGTGGGCCCGGAGCGGTCCCAAATCTTCCTGCGGGGGACGGCCAATCTCTGGGAGGCGTGAGACCGTGGGGAGACCTGAGACTTGGGGAAGGCCTCCAGGCTTGGCCTAGGCCTCCCCAGCCACGCCCGCCCGGCGCTGGACGAAGAGGTTCCCCTGGGGGTCCACGTGGGCGTAGAAGACGGTGGATGGGTCCTCGATCCCTTGCTCCTGGAGCTTCTCACGGAGCCAGGTGTAGCTGATCTGGTGCTGGCGGAGGGCGTCGTAGTTGATCCGGCCGTTGAGGACCACCGAGACGGGGAGAGCCTCGTACTCCGTGGGAATCTGGAGGTCCTGCGGCGCTACGGCCCGTTTCTGGGAGCGGGGGATGACGCTCAGCTGGCCGTTGTTCTCCAAGACGGCCATCTCCACGTCCCGCACGTCGGGGACGCCGGCCAGGCGGAGCTGGGCCAGGAGGTCGTGGATGTTGTACCGGTGGCGGCGCATCTCCGGCTCCATGAGCTGCCCGTTCCGCACCACCACCGTGGGCTGGCCGCTGATGATCTCCCGGGCCTTGTCGCTTACCAGGCAGAGCCAGGAGCTCAAGACTTGGAGGGCCACCAGAACCCCGATGGCCAACACCCCCGTCCACGAGGGGTGTCCCAGGTTCTGGATGGGGATGGCGGCCAGCTCGGCCAGGAGGATGGCGACGACGAAGTCGAAGGGGTCCAGGGCGCCGATCTCCCGCTTCCCCATCACCCGGACGGAGATGAGGAGCACCACGTAGAAGAGGATCGTTCGCCATACGATGATGCCGACCACGGGGGCCCTCCTCCCCTGCTGGTGCCTCCCCTGCCCTGGCCTAGTCTGCGCCGGAGCCCCCAGGGGATTCGCAGGCGAAGAGAGGCAGGCGGCGAGAGCTTACGGTGCCCATCCTGGACGCCCCGCGCCCGTTACCGGGAGTCCTGGTTGTTGGGCCAGTTGCTTGGCCATGCGGCCTTAAGGCAGGAGTACGCTCGAAGGGACAACTCCAGGGACCACCCGGGCGCTCCCCCGGCGTTCGCATAACGGGCCGCCTCAAAGAGGAGGGTGGCTTCTTCTAGCGGGTGGTAGGTCGTTTGCGCGAGGGCCAGGATCTTCATATGGGCTTCGGCCCGGGGACGCGTCCCCAGAGCGCCTTGCAAGGCCAGCCGACGAGCCTGTTCCACGGTGTCACACGTGCCGACGGCGTCTTGGAGGGCCTCCCGAGCTTGGTCGGGCTGCCCTTGGCAAGCGTGAAGCCGAGCCAGTTCGAGCGCGGCGTACGCAGCTGTCTTCAACTCTGGCACCGACCGGGCCTCCGTGAGGAGAGGAAGGCTTTCCCGGTGATGGCCCATCTCAGCAAGAGCGATGCCCAGGTTGAGGGTCAGGATCGGCCAGCACGTCTGGTGGCCCGCCCGGTGAAGGATGGATCCAGCTTCGCAGAGTACGGCCTTCGCTTCCGCCGGTTTGCCTTCCCCGAGGAGCGCCAGGCTCAACTCGATCAGCGCGTGACCTTCTTCGACCGAATGACCTGCCTCTCCGTACATCTGACGGGCCTGGAGCAGGCACGCTCGGCTCCTGCCATGCAAGCCCAATCGTTGAAAGACCGCTCCCTCGCTACGCCAGAGGTGACCGAGCATGGTGAGGGCTCGGCGGCTCTGCCGCGAACCGAGAAGAACCCTGGCCCGGCGGAAATGGGAGATCGCCCTGACGAATTGGCCTGTCTCCACCAAAGCTTCGCCAGAATGCCAGAGGCTGACAGCCCCTTCATACCAGCGGCGGGCTCTAAGGGCCACACCCGCTGCTCTGCTCAAGTGCAGCGCGGCAGCCGCCGCCCGATCTCGAAGTTTCAAGGACCAGCCATCGAAGGCCAGGCGCAAGGACTCAACCGCTGACCCTGGCCGAGATCGGAGCGTACCTTGCGCGATGCGGACGACGGATTCCGCCAGGTCCCTATGGCCTCTCAAGACGAGAAAGCGGACGAGCTCTATCCACGAGGGTTCTGGTGGATACGCGGTGCAGTACGCTTGGACCAGAACGTCCGGTTGATGAAGGGTTGCGATCAAGTACTTGAGCCCGTCGATGGATAAACGGGAGGCACCCCGCTCAACGGCGGTGGCTCTCCTTGTCGGGGGACTGATCGTGGGTCCCCTTGCCTTGCTGCCCACCCAAGCACAAGGGGTTCCGTCCGCTGTCGCGTCCGACGTCTCCTCCGAGGCGGACTGTAAGGTTCGCTGCGGCATCAGAGCCGGCGGGGAATGGTACTGCGAAATCGAGTGCTCGTGGCAGTTCTAGAACCGGCGAGTGTGGTGGCCCGCGATGCGCTTCGGCCCATCGCGGGCCTTTCGCGTCGCCAGGGGGAAAAGGCCAAAGACCACCCTTGCACCCGCACCAAAGGGTACTATAATTATGGAATATCCGTGAAGACATAACACTCGGGATGGTCTGGGGCGAGCGGCGATGGGACTGAGAAGGGATCATCAGGAACCCACCACGGATGCCCGAGTGGCCGGCAACGTCTGGAACACCTGGTGGGGAGCGATCACGTTGGCCTGGCGGCGGGCCAGGTTCTGGTGGTTCGAATCGATGTTGGTCGTCGTAGGCCTCGCGGTGGGGGCCGCCACGCTGGCGGTCTCTATGACGTCCATGATCACGGCTGAGCGGGCTTTGGCCCGCCTCGCACGCCACCCGGATGCTACGGCCGTCACCATCCAGCCGGTCCAAGCCGGCTTTGGACAGCTGCTGGTCCAAGGCGCTCCTCCCGTCTTGCCGCTGGTCCCTTCGGAGCATCGCGAGGCCAAGCTGACGGTCCGGTGGGTCCAGAACATCCGCCTCATGGTGCAGGACCAGGCGTGGGTCCTCCTCGGATCCATGCCGCGGACCTTCGTCAGCACTGCTGCCCTGGGAAGCGAGAGGGCGACGAGCACCTTGGGCACCCGTCTCGCGGTCCTCCCCGTGGGCGGTGATTACTTTGCCGCGTATGGGATCCCGGTGGTGGCGGGACAACCCTTCGGCTGGGAGGCTGTGGCTGAAGGTCAGGGTGTGATCGTCCTGAACGAACGGTTCGCCCGTGTCTTGTCGGGTGACGACGGGTTGGGAGCCCTGGTGGGACAACAGCTCTTCGCCTTTGGACGGCGCTGGACGGTGGTGGGCATCGCGTCGGCCTCGGGAGGAGAGGGTGCGGCTCCGGCCAAGAGCCCATTCGTTCCTGAGGACGTGGGGGGGTGGGTCCCCTGGGGCACGGTCCCCGGGACCGACCTGGAGCAACTTGACGGTGTCCGTCTGGTCCCCCTCCCTGACACGGACCCTTCCTGGCTCCAGCACCAGGTGGAACTTGAGCTGGAACGTTCAGGTGAGGCGAGGGGGCTCTCCGTGGCTGGACCAACGTTCCCCTTGGCCAGGCGGCACGCGGACGTCTTTCCCGCGATGGCTTCCGCTGCTTCGCTGGCTCTGCTCGTGGCGGCTTTGACTGGGCTCAACCTCATCCTCGCCCGCACCTACCGGCGGCGCCGGACGTTTGCCCTGGCTGTGGCGCTGGGTGCATCCCGCACCACGGTCTTCTGGGAGGTTCTGGCCGACACCCTTCTCCTCGGAGGTCTGGCGGGGCTCTTGGGGTGTGCCGGGGCCTTCGTACTCCTTGGTGCCTCGAAGGCCGTGTGGACGCAAGCCGTCCCTCTTCTCGCGGGCGAGGAGGTCCTGGGCGGTGGCCTGGGGACTGTGTTCTGGGCTGTGGGGGCCTCGCTGGGAGCCAGTCTCATCATGGGGATCTTTCCTGCGTACCAAGCGGCGCGGGGCCCATGGGCTGAGGACAGGGTCGGTACGCGTACGGTCTCCGGGTGAAGGCGATTCAGATCCAGAGGGCTGCACCGAAAGGCGGAGAGGCGGATGCCCTTTCACTGGCGCCTGTTGAAGGCGGGCTGGTTCACGACGGTTCTGGTGATCCTTCAAGTGGGAGTCGCGGCTGGCGCGTTGGTGGTGATCCTCACCCATCTGCTTCCGCACGTGACCTGGCCCCGGGGGGCCACGGTGCTGGAGGTCACCTACCAGCGCGTTGAGGAGCGTGCGGGCATGGCCATGCGTCAGGCGGAGCCTGTCTTTCGTCCCGAAGACGCCCTGCTCGTGCGGGGCGAAATTCCGGCCATTACTGAGGCAGCCGCGCTGGTTGTGCAGCCGCTGGTGGCCCTGATGGTCGATGACCGGCCCTATCTCGTTCGTTCGGCCGGCGCGACCGATCCGGGCTACTTCCGCCTGTGGGCGCTGGAGGCTGTGGCCGGGACCCTCTTCGGTGCTGCCGAGATGGCCCAGGGAGCGCCTGTGGCGGTGATCAGCGAGGCTGCGGCCCGTCAGCTCTTTGGCTCTGCCGAAGACGCGCTGGATCGAGAGCTGATGCTCCTTTCCGTTGAGGAGGGCCTCCTTCTCCAGGGACTGCTCGCCGGCTTTCCATCGGGGACCACTCCACCTCCCCGTGCCGTCTTTCGCGTCGTGGGGGTTTACCGGTTCCCGTCCGCCGACCCCGAGACAGTCGATCTCCGGCGACCCGAAATCATCGTTCCTATGGGCTGGTTGACCGCACAGCACGGTAAGCCGGCAGGACCCTTTTCCGATCCCTTCGCCGACGTTCTATACGTCTCAGCGCCAATGGAACAGGAGCTGGCTGTTCAGCAAGCCTTGGAGGTGCTCTTAAGTCCTCTCCTCACTGAGCGGCGCCGCCTGCAGGGCGGCGAAGAGGCGCGAAGCCGTTCGTCGTGGCAACTCGAGGTCGTTCGCGGCGGTCAGGCTCAGCTTCTGAGGGAGCAGCACCGAGCCCGTGCGGCGGTAGTGTCCGGGTTGGTGTTCGCAGCCGTTCTGGCCGCCGGTGTCGCCTTGGTAACTGGAAACTTGGTCCGGATGAGTGGGCGCCGGCGGGCCATCGGCCTGGCTCGGGTCCTCGGCGCCAGTCAACGGCGCATTGTGCAGTCAGCGGTCGTCGAGTCGATGGCGATAGCCCTGGTCGGAGGTATGGTGGGCCTCGCCGCTTCGTGGCCTCTCGAACAGCTGGCCGCTCCCCTCTCGGATTTTGGGGCGGGAGGAACGACGCCGTTCGGGGCACGGCTGGCAGCCTACGGTTTTTGCCTGGTGGTGACGTTGATCGGTGGGCTTCTTGCCGGCTGGTACCCGGCCTGGGAGGTCAGTCGGGGAGGACTCGCCGAGCAGCTGCGGGAGGAGGTGTGAACGATCAAGGCGCGTGGTCGCGAGGGCTCTTCTGGGGGTCCGGTCATGTCCGTTGAGGGGGACGGGCGGACGGGTGAACTCTTGCGCTTGGTGGGCGTGAGCCGGCTCTTTCATGCAGGCTCGCACGTCGTGACGGCCCTGCAGGAGATCCACCTGTCGGTCCGCCAGACGGAGTTCGTGAGCATTATGGGGCCTTCTGGGTCAGGGAAGTCAACCCTGTTGAACATCTTAGGCGGTCTCGATGCTCCCACCAGCGGTAAGTACTGGCTTCAAGGGCGCGAGATCGGCGGGCTGCCCGATCGGGAGCTCGCCCGGGTGCGAAACAGGCATTTTGGGTACGTCTTCCAGAATTACAACCTATTTCCCGAGCTGACCGCCCTGGAAAATGTTGAGGTGCCCATGATCTATGCAGGTGTCGGCCGGCGAGAACGGCGCCGGCGAGCAACGGTGTTGCTGGAGCAGGTTGGTCTTGGGGCGAGGCTGCATCACCGACCGGCGGAGCTGTCTGGTGGTGAGCAACAACGGGTGGCCATTGCCCGCGCGCTCGCGAATGGGCCCACCGTGTTGCTCGCTGACGAGCCTACGGGGAACCTTCCCTCCAACCAAGCTCGTCAGATTATGGAGCTCCTGACACGGCTCAACCGACAGGGGATGACGGTGATCGTCGTCACCCACGATCCCAGCGTCGCGGCGTGCGGCCAACGGCTGATCTCCCTACGGGATGGCCGTATTGTTGCCGATGAGGCGATCACCGGGACGTCTGATGTGGCCGCCAGGGTCGCCCAACTGGAGGGAGTCTCGCTGTGAGACTCCGGAGGTTCACCCGCTGGGGGGTTCTCCCGCTCATCCTCGTCCTGCCCCTGTTCTCAGTTGCTCGCGCCGGTGGGGACGGGACGGGCGGTGATCTGCCCTGGTATGGTCCCGGTCCCGCCCCCAAGGAACCGCCGAAGACGGCGCTCCTGCTCTATACCGCGACGGAGGTGAAGGTGCAAACGGGGGTCCTCCGGCGCGCTACCTGGGTAACATCCGAGGAAGCGCAGGTTTCATGGATCCTTCCTGGATTTGGCTGGCCACGCCCGGTCTCGGCCTCGGAAGTTTCGCTGGCCGCGGTCGATTTCGGACCGTCGCTCCCCGACACGGTCATCGTTGCGTGGTACACCGCCATGAACCGGAGCGGCTTCCCCCAGGATCCACCGATCTCCCGGTATCAGTGCCGGGTGGCCGCCAACCCACCCGATGGGTGCCAGCTGCGGATGGACCAGGAGCGGAAGCGTGTTCTCCTGACCGTGCCATGGCCGTCCGGGGCGGGGGAGTGGTTGATCACCGTCCGGGGCATCTGGCCGGGCAGGGAACCGAGCCCACAGGAACCGTTCCCTGACGGGGTGCTGCAGCCCGCAGGGGACGCTTTATGGGGTTTTCGCATCCGCACCGGGCAGGCCCCTCCCCCTGACCCTTGACACGAACGGGGGAGCGGGGTCACCTTGCCAAGAAGCCTGGTGGGAGGGTCTCCATGCCGACCTGGGATGAACCGCGCTATGACCGTCCGATCTTTGAACACCCGGCATCCTCAGCGTCTCAGCGACGGCTGCTCAGGCTTGGCCTGCAGGGACGGCTCCTGCTCTTCGCCCTTGGTCTCGTGAGCCTTCTGGGCTGGGGCCTCTACGCCGGCCTTCGCCCCCCGACGGATGAGGTCTTCTTGGATTCGTATCAGGTCGTTGAAGTCGGTCTGCGTACCTTTCGAGTTCTTGTTCCGGCGGAGGGATCCATTGTCCCTACGAGCCTTCACATTGTGCCGGCGATGGTCGAAGCTCGGGTGGCCGAGGTCGCTAGCCGCCCCGGAGACGATGTGGAGGCCGGGGCGGTCCTCCTCCGGCTGGACGCCCCGGGTCTCCGGGAGGAGCTGGCGGAGAAACGGTTCGCTGTCGCTCGACTCCGGGTTGAACTGGCTCTCGTCGACGCCGTCGCGATCCGGGAGCTGACCCAGCTGGAGGCTGACCTCCTCGAACAGGTGGAGGCCAGGGGCCGAGCTGAGGCCGAATTGGACAGGATCAGAGCCCTCTTCCGGGCGGGCGCCGTCTCCCAAGCCCAGCTCGCCGAGCAGGAGGCGCGGGTGGCGGAGCTGCTCCGGCGTCAAGTTCGCCTGGAGGAAGAACTGGCTGCTGCCAGGCACGAAGCCGTGCTCCGCAAGAGGCTGATCGAGACCCAGCTGGAAGCCGCCCTCGATGAGGTGGCTCGGTTGGAAGCGCGGGCCGGCCTGTTGGAGGTGCGGGCCCCCTTTTCAGGGCGAATTCTCCAAGGGGACTGGACGGTAGGTGCTCTCGTCGCTGAAGGAGCCGAGCTGTTCCGGGTGGCTGACCTCTCGAGCCAGGTGGCTCGCCTGGAGATCCCGGCACGGCAGGTCAATCAGGTGAAGCCCGGGCAGGCGGCCACCCTGTACGTGGAAGGGACAGCTTGGCCGGGGAAGGTGCGGTCGGTCGCCCCTCTGGCCCGTCAAACGGACCATGGAACCACGGTGGAAGTCTTGGTGGAGCTGGCGGATCCCGATGTACCGGCGCGGCTCCGACCGTTTGCACCGGTTACCGCTGAGATCGAGGTAGGCCGGCTGGAGGGTCAGCCGTACCTTCCTCGAGGGCCCTTCTACACCTCCGGTGAGGGGAGCTTCGTGTACAAGGTGACTGACGATGGCCGGGCGGTTCGAACGGACGTGAGCTATGGCTTGGTGGACGGTACTGCCTTGCAGATTCTGGCCGGCTTGAAGCCCGGCGACCGGATCATCTACAGCTCCTACGTAGGCTTCCGGGATCGACGGGAGATCCGCCTCGCCCCGGAAGGGATGCGTCAGGTCGAGTTGTAGGCACATCCGCACCTCCCCCGACGGCCTGGTCATGGGGGAACGGAACGAGGCCCCCTGAGACGTCGAACGCTCCCGGCACCAGCGGCGCAGGGACGCGCTCCGCCAGCGGAGGCACGCGGGGACCTGGCGGTTGACAAGGGCGGCATCGAGGCCTATAATCAAGAGTGCTCCTGGGCAGATAGCTCAGCTGGTTAGAGCGCTACGCTCACATCGTAGAGGTCGGGGGTTCGAGTCCCTCTCTGCCCACCAGAAGGCCAAAGCCCTACAACGCCCAGGCGGTGTAGGGCTTTTCTCATGCCACCGGGCGGCGCAGCAGGCCAACGCCGGAAAAGACGGTGCCGGAGCAGCTGCATCGTATATCTCCGCCGATGGACGAAGGAAGGGTGCTTGACAAAGGACAGGCGCGGGCGATCGCCTACGCCGGACTGCACGCCGCCAATGCCGCCCGCTTCCCCTTTCCCATCGAGGGCCGCATTCCCAACTTCGTCGGCGCTGAGGCGGCCGCCCGCCGCTTGGGCGAGCTGCCCGAGTACAGGGCCGCCCAGGGGGTCAAGGTCAATCCCGACGCCCCGCAGCTGCCCGTGCGGGCTATGGTGCTGCGGGACGGCAAGACGCTCTACATGCCGTCGCCGCGGCTGCGGGGAGCGTTTCTTCGGATTCGCCCGGACCAGGTGCCGCCGGGGCAGGAGCGGCGCGCCGCGAGCTTGGCTCATGCCGCCGAGTACGGCGAGGTTCTGAGCCTGAAGACCCTGGCGGCCACCATCGCCGGGGCGGCCCATCCGCCCATCGACCTCGTCGTGGTGGGCTCGGTGGCCGTCAGCCGCACGGGCGCCCGGGCGGGGAAGGGCGAAGGGTATGCCGACATGGAGTACGCCATCTTGCGAGAGGTGGGCCTGCCGCCCGTGCCCGTCGCCACCACCGTGCATGCCGCCCAGATCGTACCCGACATCGCGGTGGCTGAGCACGATTTGCCCGTCGACTTCATCATCACCCCAACCGAGACCATCGCGACGGGGACACGGCTGCCCAAGCCCCGGCGGATCGCGTGGGAGCGGTTGGCGCCTGCCACATGGCAGGCCATGCCCCTCCTTCGGGAGCTGCGGGAGCTGGGGTGGGAGGAGCTGTCGACCCGAGACCTCCTCGCGCCCGGCTTGGACGTCCTCTTCGTCGGGATCAACCCGGGTCGCACGAGCGCCGTTTCCGGGCACAACTTTGCCGGTCCCGGTAACCACTTTTGGCGGTTGCTTCACGAGGCGGGTTTGACGCCCCGGCGGTTCGCCCCCCACGAAGAAGACGAGCTTCTGAAACACCGCCTCGGCATCACCAACATCGTCGACCGGGCGTCCCGGGGCGAGCAGGACTTGACCTGGGAGGAGCTGCTGGCGGGCGGCGCGGCGCTGCGGGAGAAGGTGCGGCGCTGGCGGCCTCGGGTCCTGGTGTTGCTGGGGAAGAACGTCTACCGCGCCTACGCGGGTTTGAGCCGGTCGGCGCCGGTGGCGTGGGGTGCGCAGCCCAAGGCTGTCGTGGAAGGGGTCATGGACTTTGTGGCGCCGAACCCTTCGGCTCGGAGTACCGTCCCGTACGCCACCCGCCTGGCGCTCTTCCGCGCCTTGCGCCATCTCTGATGCCTGGCATGAACTTGGGCGCCGCGGCGGGCACGGGGCTTGGAGAAGCCGAGGCGCTCTGGGAGGTCGAGACCATGAAGATCCTCGTCACCGGGGCCACAGGGCAGCTCGGCTCCTTGGTCCTGGAAAATCTGCTCCAGTCGGTACCACCTGAGCACCTGGCCGTCAGCGTCCGGGATCCCCGCAAAGCCGAACCCTTGCGCCGGCGGGGCGTGGACGTCCGCCAGGGTGACTTTGACCGGCCCGAGACCCTCGAAGAGGCCTTTGCCGGCGCGCAGCGGATGCTCTTGATCTCGACGGTGGGCGACGAGGAGACCCGGACTCGCCAGCACCTGGCAGCGGTGGCCGCCGCCCAGAGGGCGGGCGTCCAGTTCATCGCCTACACCAGCCTGGCCAAGGCCGACCAGTCACCGTTGTCCCTGGCCCGAACCCATCGGGCGACGGAAGAGGCCATCCGCCAGTCGGGCATCCCCTACTGCTTCCTGCGGAACAACTGGTACCTGGAGAACGAGCTGGGCACCATGGAGGCCGTCCGGGGTGGTGCGCCCTGGGTGACGGCTGCCGGGTCGGGCCGGGTCGGCTGGGCGCCGCGGCGGGAGTACGCCGAGGCCGCAGCGGCGGTCTTGACGGGTGAGGGTCACGAAAACACCATCTATGAGCTGTCCGGCCAGCCGATCACCTACGATGACCTCGCCGCGGCCGTGGCCCACGTGCTGGGCCGGGAGGTGCCCGTCCACCACGTCGATGAGGGCACCTTCGCCCACACCCTGAAAGAGGCGGGGGTCCCCGAGGCCATGATCCCTGCCCTCGTGGAGATCCAGCAAGCCATCCGGCAGGGTGCCCTCGACGTGGAGAGCGACGACTTCCAGAAGCTCCTGGGCCGGCCGCCCACCCCTGTCCCAGAGGCCCTCCGGGCGATGCTCGCCCGGTAGCCTGCGGCGTAAGGAGCTTCGCAAGCCTGCAGCCCCTTCGGAAAACCGCGTCTGAAGGGGCTGCCCTTCGGTCCCGGACGGGGGGCAAAAAGAAACGCCGCCTCAGACGAGGCGGCGACGAGTCTGGCTGGAGCTGGCGGTCGGACTTGAACCGACGACCTGCGCATTACGAGTGCGCCGCTCTACCGGCTGAGCTACGCCAGCGCAGATGAGTTGGAGCGGATGACGGGATTCGAACCCGCGACCCTCGGCTTGGGAAGCCGATGCTCTACCCCTGAGCTACATCCGCTCGCGGCTGGTGCGGCTAGCAGGATTCGAACCTGCGCACCCGGCTCCGGAGGCCGGCGCTCTGTCCCCTGAGCTATAGCCGCATGCTTCATCTGCGTCGCTTATTCTAGCAGACCTACTCCTGCCTTTCAACCCCGTTTCCGCGATCTGGGGTCCCAGCTTTTGACACCTCGGTCCGCCCATCGGTATAATCGCCCCGGTCAGGGCGGGTCAGAAAAGAGGGATGACGTATGGCCGCAACCATTCTGGACGGCAAGGCCCTTGCCCAAGCGCGGCGGGCCCAGATCCAAGAGGAGGTCGCCCGTTTCCGGGCGGAGACCGGCATCCCGCCCGGTCTTGCGGTGGTCCTGGTGGGCGACGACCCCGCCTCCCGCATCTATGTGCGGAACAAGGAGCGGGCGTGCCAGGCGGTGGGCATCGCCTCGGAGCAACACCATCTGCCCAGCTCCACGTCCCAGGCCCAGCTCCTTTCACTGATCGACCGGCTCAACCGGGATCCCCGCATCCACGGCATCCTGGTCCAGCTCCCCCTGCCGCCCCACATCGATGAGCGGGCCGTCATTGAGGCCATCCACCCGGCCAAGGACGTGGACGGCTTCCACCCGGCCAACGTGGCCCGCCTGGTGTTGAATCAGGAAGGCCTGCGCCCCTGCACCCCGGCGGGCATCCTGGCGCTCCTGGACCACGCCGGGGTGCCGCTGGCGGGGACGGAGGCGGTGGTGGTGGGCCGGAGCAACATCGTCGGCAAGCCCCTGGCCATGATGCTCCTCCACCGGGACGCTACCGTTACCCTCTGCCACTCCCGCACCCGGGATCTGGCCGCCGTCTGCCGCCGGGCCGATCTGGTGGTGGCGGCGGTGGGGCGGGCGGAGCTGATCCGGGGTGACTGGATCAAGCCTGGCGCGGCCGTCATCGACGTGGGGATCAACCGGCAACCCGACGGCTCCCTCAAGGGAGACGTGGCCTTCGACGAGGCGGTCCAGGTGGCGGGGGCCATCACGCCGGTCCCCGGAGGGGTGGGGCCCATGACCATCACCATGCTTCTGGAGAACACCCTGCAGGCCGCGCGGCAGCTGGCCGCGGGGCCCTCAGAGGCCACCCGGTAGGACGAGCTCCACCCAGACGGGCAGGTGGTCGGAAGCTTGGGTTGGCGCCACGCCGCCGGCCACCTGCTGCCCGGCCAGTCCGGGGGAGAGCCAGATCTGGTCGATGCGGGCCGCCGGCTCCCACGCGGGATAGGTGGGGGGACCGTCGGCCAGCCCGTCGATCCAGGCCGGTGGGCCGGGGGCCCGCAGGGGCTCCAGCTCCGGCGCCTCGGGGAGGGCGTTGAAGTCGCCCAGGAGGATCCGGTAAGGCCCTCCCAAAGCGGCCCGGGCCTGAATCGCCTCCACCTGCTGGCGGCGCTCCTGCTGGTCGAGACCCAAGTGGACGCCGTACACCGTCCAGACCTGGCCATGGACATTGATGCGGGCCTCAATCATCACCCGCGCCTCGGAGCCCTGCCGGCGGGGCAGGGGGACGGTCTTGGCCTGGAGGATAGGGTACCGGCTCAAAAGCAGGTTGCCGTACTGGCGGGAGGGCCCGGGGAGATCCAAGGCAGGGGCGAAATGGGCGTAGGGCAGGCCCGTCAGCTCCTGGAGGACCGCCGGCTGATCCCGCAAGCCGGAACGGAGCCAGAACCGATCCACCTCGCTCAGGAAGACGATGTCTCCCTGGGCGATCGCCTGGGCCACCCGTTCGAGGGAGACCTGCCCGTCCAGGCCCAGCCCGTGGCGGATGTTGAAGGCCATCACCCGCACGGTGGGGCGGGAGGCGGAGGCGGGCTCCCGGGGCGTGACCGCCGGCGGCTCCTGGGCCTGGGGGGGTTCGGGCTGGGGGAGCGGCTGGGGCTCGAGGGTCTTGGGGACGGCCGGGCCGGCGGCAGGCGGGGTCGGAGCAGGTTCCTCCGGGGCTGGCTCGGCGGGCGCGGGCTGGACGGGAACAGGTGCACCGGGCACCGGCCGGGCGGGGGTCGGTTGGGCAGGAGCCGGCTCGCCGGCGGGCCCAGGGGCGGCCACCGCCGGAGACGCGGGCAGGAGCCCGTGGAGGAGGATCCCGGGGAGGGCCGTGGCGTACAGAAGGGTTCCGGCGAGGAGGATCACGGCCCAGAGCCCACGTTGCACCCCTTGTCCCCCTTTCCCGCCGAGCCGGTGGCAAGGCCCAGTGTTGGCAAGGTTCGGGACCGGTTTCCGGCGCCCCTGGTGGGAACCACTGGCAAGCACCTCCCTCCCCCGGAAGAAAGCGGTACGGGGTGCATAGACTAGGGGACGTGGACGTCCAGTCCTTCCAGTCCGAGAGGGGGGCATCCGAGTGATGCTCCAATGGGTGGCGGCAGCGGTGCTGGTGGTCCTGCTGATCTCCAACGCCTGGCTTCTCAAAGAGTTGGAAGCCCTCAAAGACCAGGTGCGCCGGTACCAGCGGGAGGTCGCCTCGCTGGATGACCGGGTCTGCGAGCTCATGTACGAGGTCGAGGAACGGACCGTCCCAGGGGCCCGGTAGGGGAAGACGGGCCAGACTGGGCGATCTCTGGGCAGAAGGGCCGGCTCCCGGGCAGACTACGCTCCGGAAAGGGGGCGTGCTGCTTGGACCAGAGGGTGCGGCGCCTGGGGATGGTGGCGGCCTTGGTGGGGCTTCTCGTCCTGGGGGCCGTCTATGGGACAAGCCAGTGGAAGGATGAGCCGGGGAGCCCCGGAGCGCCCCTGCCCGGCGGGGTGCCCGTGGGACGCTCCTCCCCCGATGCCCAGGTGGTCGAAGCGATTCGCCGGGTGGGACCCGCGGTGGTCAAAGTGTCGACGGAGCTGGCGGGGCCAGCCGACGAGCTCCTCGCGCCGCCGTTGGGCTTTAAGCTTCAAGGTCAAGGTTCCGGGATCGTCATCGACGACCAGGGCCATATCCTGACCAACCAGCATGTGGTGGAGGACGCGCAGACCATCACCGTCCAGTTTCCCGACGGCCATTCCTTCCCGGCCGTGCTGTTGGGGGCCGATCCTTGGGCCGACCTGGCCGTGCTCAAGGTGGAGGCCGACAAGCTCCCCCAAGCGCCCTTGGGCGATTCGGACCGGTTGGTGGTGGGCCAGAGCGTCATCGCCATCGGCAACCCCGTTGGCTTCGACTACTCGGTGACCGCGGGCATCATCAGCGCGCTCGGCCGGGATGTGGAGATCGACCCGGCCCGGCATCTCTTTCTGGAGAACATGATCCAGACCGATGCGGCCATTAACCCGGGGAACTCGGGTGGTCCCCTGGTCGACCTGGAGGGGCGGGTGATCGGGGTGACGACCGCAGTGGTCCGCACCCTGGAAGGGGTGGTGGCCGAAGGGCTCGGCTTCGCGGTGCCCATCAACCACGCCCTGGACTTGGCCCGCCAGATCATCGAACGGGGGAAGACCCTCCGCCTGGGGGTCCTGGGTGGCACCTTGACCCCTGAGATCCGGGACCTGATCGCCCAGGAGTTCGGCCAGGAGATCACCGTCAGCCGGGGTGCCTACATCACCCAGGTGATGCCCGACAGCCCAGCGGAACGGGCGGGGCTGCGGCCGGGGGATGTGGTGGTGGGGATCGACGGGGACCAGATCGAGGCGATGGAGGAGCTGCGCGACGCGGTGGTGGCCGCGGGCTTTGGGGGGCAGCTCACCCTCGAGGTGGCCCGGGGGGCCCAGCGGGTGAAGGTGGAGGTGGCGCTTGAGTAGAAGGTTTGCTTATTGAGAGTGGGAACAGGGCTCGAATTGACGGTCCTGGCTTTGGGAACCTATAATGGGTTTGCTCGCTTGGGCGCGAATTGTCACCCCTTAGATGCTGACGGGGGGGTTACCAGGGAGAGGATCGGGTGCGCTGGAACAAGATTTCCGACGCCGTCGTGCGCCGCCTTCCCCTCTACTTGAGGGTCTTGGATCAGGCGGTCCGCGACGGTGACAAGCGGCTCATGTCCTCGCAAGAACTGGGCGAGCGGGCCGGGGTGAGTCCCGCTCTGGTCCGGAAGGATCTGGCTTGGTTCGGCGAGTTCGGGAAGCAGGGCGTGGGGTACGAGGTTGCCTACCTGCGGGACGAGCTCCTGCGCATCCTGAATCTCGACAAGGTTGTCAACTTGGCTATCGTCGGCATGGGCGCCCTGGGCCATGCGCTGGCTCGGTACAGCATGGACCGATACCAGCGCGACTCGTACTACCAGCTGCGGGTGGCGGCCCTCTTCGACGCGGATCCGGAGAAGATTGGGGAGCAGGTGGGGAACCTGGTCATCCAGTCGGTGGACCGCCTGGAAGAGGTCCTGGAACGGGAGCGCATCCGCATGGTGGTGGTGGCCGTGCCCGCTTCGGCCGCGCAAGAGATCGTTGATCGGTGCGTGCGAGCGGGCGCCCGGGCCATCCTCAACTTCGCGCCGGTCCACGTGACCGCGCCGGAGCATGTCTACCTGGCACATACAGATCTGAGCCTGGAGTTGGAGCGTCTTGCCTACTACCTCGAAGACTAACCACTCGGCAGGGAACGGCAGCACGGGCCAGAAGGGAAGCCTGGCCCAGTACCAGGAGATCGTCGCCCTCGTCCAGGAGCCCATGCAGCAGACGGAGGCCCGGCTCGCGTCCGCCTTCGACGACGCCCCGCCGGAGGCCCGGCAGATGGCGCTCCACCTGGTCCAGGGGGGCGGCAAGCGGGTCCGCCCGCTCCTGGTCCTCCTCTCGGCCCGCCTCTTCACCGAGGACGTGCAGAAGGCGATTCCCGTGGCGGTGGCCGCGGAGATGATCCACATGGCCACTCTCGTCCACGACGATGTGATCGACGGGGCGGAACTCCGCCGGGGTCGGCCGACGGTGGGTCGTCTCTGGGGCAACGTCAACGCGGTTCTCTCGGGAGACGCGGTCTTGGCGCGGGCCCTCCTCTTGCTGGTCCAGGAGAGCACCCCGGCGATCGTGGAGATCATGTCGGAGATGCTCTACCAGATGTGCGAAGGGGAAATCGTCCAGAACGCGCGGGCCTCCAACCTGGACCAGGAGGAGGACGACTACTTTTACCGGATTGAGCGGAAGACGGCCCTCTTCTTCGCGGCCTGCTGCCAAAGCGGGGCCCTGGCGGTCGGGGCCCCGCCGGAGCTGGCCAAGCGCCTCTGGCATTTCGGCCGGGCCGTCGGCATGGCCTTCCAGGTGATCGATGACCTGCTGGACGTGGCGGGCGATGAGAAGGTCTTGGGGAAGCCGGCGGGCCAGGACCTGGCCGAGGGGATCCTCACCCTGCCGGTCCTCTACCTTCTGCGGCACCCCGAGCACGGGGAGCAGGTGCGGGCTCTCCTCAACGGCGGGACCCCCGATCCAGCGGCCATCGCGACCGTGGTGAAGCTGGCCCGAGAGAACGGCGCCCACGAGTACACCTACCAAACGGCCCGGCAGTTCGTCGACGAGGCCAAGGGCTGGCTGGAAGGGCTTCCCCCCACGCCGTTGAAGGAGGTCCTCATCTCCGTCGCCGATTTTAGCGTGGAGCGGCGGCTGTAGGCCCGCGCTGGCTCCGGGCGGCGGTCGGAACGGCTGGGAAGGGAGAGGTGCCGCCATGTTCAACGTGGGTCCCATGGAACTCCTGGTCATCTTGGTCCTCGCCCTCCTGATCTTCGGGCCGGGCAAGCTGCCCGAGGTGGGCGAGGCTCTCGGGAAGGCCATCAACGAGTTCCGCCGCGCGGTCCGGGTGGGGAGCGAGGAGATCACCCCGGCCCGGCCGGCGAGCCGCCCCAACCCGCCGGCCGGCCAGTCTTCGGGAGCGTCCAGTGCCGAGGACCCGCTCCAGCAGGTGGCTCGGGCCGAGGCGGGCGGCGCCGCGCACGAGAGCCAGGGCCAGGGGCCGGGCGAAGGGTCGTGACGCCGCGGTGAGTCTCTCTGAGAGCAGCCTGCCCACCATGCCCCTTTCGGGGCATTTGGCTGAACTCCGACGTCGGATTCTGGTGAGCGGTCTAGCGTGGTTGGCCGCGAGCGTGGCCGCCTGGCCTTTGGTGCCCGACGTGGTCTCCTTCCTGGCCAGTCAGGTGGGCCGCCTGGTCTTCGTCACGCCGGCGGAGGCCTTCGTCAGCATGGTGAAGATCGCGGCCATCTTGGGGCTCATCGCCGCCTCCCCCATCATCCTGGTGGAGGCGTGGCTCTTCGTTCTGCCCGGCCTCTTCCCCAACGAGCGGCGGCTGGTCTACCGCCTGGCCCCGGTGGTCATCCTCCTCTTTGTGCTGGGCATCCTCTTCAGCTGGTTTGTGATGCTCCCCTTCATGCTCACCTTCTTTCTGGGGTTCGAGACGGAACGGATCCACGCCACCATCACCATCTCCCGGTTTCTTTCCTTTCTGATCGGGGTGACCTTGCCCTTCGGGCTGGTCTTCCAGCTGCCCCTGATCACCTACACCCTCACCCGGGTGGGCGCCGTTTCCGCCCGGTTCTGGGGGCAGATGCGGCGGTACGTCATCCTCCTCGCCTTCATCATTGCCGCGATCTTGACCCCGCCCGATCCCGTCTCCCAGACCCTCTTGGCCATCCCCCTCCTCCTCCTGTACGAGGTCGGGGCATGGGTGGCCCGGATGGCCGAGCGGCGCCGGCGCCGGCCCGCCCTCCTGCCGGAGGAGGTGGAGCCGTGATGGCCCGCTCCCGGCGCCTCCAGGACCAGACGGTCTTGGTCACCCGGAGCTGGGAGCAGGCCCAGGAGCTGGCCCGGCGGCTGGAGGCGGAGGGGGCGCGGGCGCTCCTGTTCCCCACCATTGCCATCCGCCCGCCCGCCTCCCCCCAAGCCCTGGCGGAAGCCCTGAAGGCCTTGGACCGCTACCGGTGGCTGGTCCTCACCAGCCCCAACGGGGTGGAGGCCGTCCGCCGAGCCCTGGAGGGGATGGGCCGGGACGGGGCCGCCCTCCGCCGGGTGCAGGTGGCCGCCGTCGGTCCGGGGACGGCCGAGGCCCTGCGGGCCTGGGGGGTGGAGCCCGACCTGGTGCCCGCCCGCTTCGAGACGGAGGCCTTGGCCGAGGCTCTGGTGGACAAGGGGGTGGCGGGGGCGGCGGTCCTCATCGCCCGCTCCCTCCTGGGTTCTCCTGAGCTGGTGCGCCGGCTCCACGAGGCTGGCGCCCGGGTGACGGAGGTGGAGGCCTACCGGGTGGTGCCCGGCGGGGAGGAGCGGGGCCTGCCGCCCGAGAAGGTTCGCGAGGCCTTGGACCAAGGGGGCATCGACTGGGTGACCCTGACCAGCCCCTCCACCGTCACAGGCCTCATCCAGCGGCTGGGGACCTGGCAGCCCGCCTGGTCCGCCCGGACGCGGGTGGCCTGTATCGGCCCCGTCACCGCCCGCCGGTGCCGGGAGCTGGGGGTGCCGGTGGATCTGGAAGCGCCCGTTTCCAGCGTGGAGGGGTTGGTGGCGGCCTTGAGTCAAGCCGCAGGACGAAGGAGGGGGAGCCGATGACCACAGGATGGCCCGGGGGCTTTCCCCAGCGCCGGATGCGCCGGCTGCGCCGGACGGAGACCATCCGGCGCATGGTCCGGGAGACGTGGGTGCGGCCGGACCACTTGATCCTGCCCCTCTTTGTCCGCCCGGGGCGGGGGATCCAGGAGCCGGTGCCTTCCATGCCGGGGGTCTTCCGCTGGTCCGTCGACCGGGTGGTGGAGCCGGCCCGGGAAGCCTGGGAGCTGGGGGTGCCTGCCGTCATCCTCTTCGGGCTGCCCGAGCGGAAAGACGACGAGGGCAGCGAGGCCTGGCGGGAGGACGGGGTTGTTCAGCAGGCCGTCCGTGCCTTGAAGGAGGTCCTGCCGGAGCTGGTGGTCATCACCGATGTCTGTCTCTGCGAGTACACCAGCCACGGCCACTGCGGGGTGCTGGAGGGGGGCGAGGTGGCCAACGACGCTTCCCTCGAGCGGCTGGCCCGCACGGCCCTCTCCCATGCCCGGGCGGGGGCCGACTGGGTGGCCCCCAGTGACATGATGGACGGCCGGGTGGGCGTCATCCGGCGGGCCCTGGATGAGGCCGGCTTCCACGAGGTAAGCATCCTGGCCTACTCGGCCAAGTATGCCTCCGCCTTCTACGGGCCCTTCCGGGAGGCGGCCGACTCGGCCCCCGCCTTCGGGGACCGGCGGGGGTACCAGATGGACCCGGCCAACGCCCGGGAAGCCCTTCTGGAGGTGGAGCTGGATGGGGCCGAAGGGGCCGATCTGGTCATGGTGAAGCCCGCCCTGCCTTACCTGGACGTGATCCACCAGGTGCGGCAGCGGACCACCCTGCCGGTGGTCGCCTACCAGGTGAGCGGGGAGTACGCCATGCTGAGGGCCGCCGGGCGACTGGGCTGGCTGGATGAGGTCCAGGCCATGCGGGAGAGCTTGACCGCCATCCGGCGGGCAGGCGCCGATCTGATCATCACCTACGCCGCGCTGGAGTATGCCCGGGCTTGGCGCCGGGAGTTGGGGGGCGGGGAGGCATGAGCCGGTCGGAGGCCCTCTATGCCGAGGCCTGTCGCTGGATGCCGGGAGGGGTGAACAGCCCCGTCCGAGCGTTCCGGGCCGTGGGCGGGGTGCCGCCCTTCATCGCCCGGGGGGAGGGGGCCCGGGTCTTTGATGTGGACGGGCGGTCCTACATCGATTATGTGGGTTCCTACGGTCCTTTGATCCTGGGCCACGCGGAGCCCCGGGTGGTGGAAGCCATCGCCCAGGCAGCCCGCACGGGGACCACCTTCGGCGCTCCCACCGAAGGGGAGGTGGCCCTGGCCCAGCTGTTGGTGGAGGCGGTCCCCTCCCTGGAGCAGGTCCGGCTGGTCAACTCGGGGACGGAGGCGACCATGAGCGCCATCCGCCTCAGCCGGGCGGCCACAGGCCGGACGGGGATCGTCAAGTTCCGGGGCGGCTACCACGGGCATGTGGACGCCCTCTTGGTGGAGAGCGGCTCCGGGGCGTCCACCCTCGGCGTGCCCTCCAGCCCCGGCATCCCGGCGGCGGTGGTCGCGGAGACCCACGTGTTGCCGTACAATGATCTGGATGCGGCTGAAGCCCTCTTCGCCCAGCGGGGGGACCAGATTGCCTGCGTCATCGTGGAGCCGGTGGCGGGCAATATGGGGCTCATCCCGCCGGAGCCCGGGTTTCTGGCGGGGCTGCGGCGGTTGACGGAAGAGCACGGAGCCCTCCTCATCTTCGATGAGGTGATCACCGGCTTCCGGGTTGCCTTCGGGGGCGCCCAGACCCTCTACGGGGTCCTGCCCGATCTGACCTGCTTGGGCAAGATCATCGGTGGTGGCCTGCCCATCGGCGCTTACGGCGGGCGCCGGGAGCTCATGGAACAGGTGGCCCCCGCGGGCCCTGTCTACCAGGCGGGCACCCTGTCGGGGAATCCGGTGGCGGTCGCGGCTGGCCTGAAGACCTTGCAGATCCTGAAGGAGGAGAACCCCTACCCGGCCCTGGAGGCCAAGGGGGCCCTCCTGGCCCAGGGGTTGGCCGAGGCGGCCCAGGAGGCGGGCGTCCCGGTTCAGATCCACCAGGTCGGCTCCCTCTTGGGGCTCTTCTTCTCCGAGGCCCCGGTCCGGAACGCAGCCGACGTGGCGGCCAGCGACGGGGAGGCCTTCCGGCGTTTCTTCCACGCCATGCTGGCCGGGGGGGTCTATCTGGCTCCTTCGCCCTGGGAGGCCTGGTTTCTCTCGACGGCCCACGGGGAGGCCGACATCGAGCAGACGGTGGAGGCGGCCCGCCAGGCCTTCCGCCTGGCGGCCGAGGGTTCGAGGCTGGCTTGACTGGCACGGGGAGGTGCAGGCGGTGCAGCACATCGCCGGAAAGAGGCCTTTGGGCCGGCATGTGGACCAGCTGGAGGTGGGCGAGAAGGCGACCTTCACCCAGCGGGTGGAGGAGCGGGATGTCTACCTGTACATGGGGCTGACCAATGACCTGAATCCCATCTACGTGGACCGGGATTACGCCCAGCGGACCGACGCGGGGGAGCCGGTGGTGCCCGGGATCCTGCTGGCCGCCCAGGTGGTGGCCGCCATCACCAGCGAACTGCCAGGGCCGGGGACCATCACCGCTCACCAGACCTTCCGGTTTGTGGCACCCGCCCGGTGCGGGGATGTCCTCACCACCGAGCTGGAAGTGGTCGCCGTCGATCCCGAGAAGAACCGGGCCACCATCAAGAGCGTGACGTGGAGCCAGGCGGGCCACCCCATTTTGCTGGCCGAGTCCGAGGTGGTTCCGCCGCCCCGGCTCAAGTCCGTGTTGACCCACGCCTTCGAGGATTACGACTAAGCGCGGCCGGTGACCGGCAAGGACGGAGGGAGCGCAGGTGGAGCAGACCTTCATCATTATCAAGCCTGAGGCGGTCCAGCGGGGCTTGGTGGGGGAGATCCTCCGCCGCTTTGAGGCCAAGGGCCTGAAGATCCGACGCTTGGAGATGCGCCAGATCTCGGAGGAGGTGGCCCGGGAACACTACGGGCACCACGCGGACAAGCCCTTCTTCCCCGAGCTCCTCCAGGCCATCACCGCCGGCCCGGCGGTGCTCGGGGTTCTCGAAGGCCCCGACTGCATCCGGCACGTGCGGAACCTGGTGGGGGCCACCAACCCGCTGGAGGCCCAACCGGGGACCATCCGGGGCGATTTCGCCACCGAGCTGCCCTACACCATCGTCCATGCGGCCGACTCCCCAGAAGCGGCGGCCGCCGAGATCCAGAGGTTCTTCGGTTCGTAGGGCAGGGAGCCGGCCCGTCCGGGCCCGAAAGAGGGAGGCCGGGCTTGGCCAGGGGCTGGGGGGGCAGGCAGGATTTATTGGATTTTGACGGCCTGCCTGCTATACTACCTTCTGCATGCCTGCTGGCCGCCATACCAGCATCAGTGCGAACCTGACGCCGCAGGCACGACCATGCAGCCAGTACAGGAGGAGTCCAGGTGCTTCCCACGCCCAAGAGGTTCACCTTGGTGGCCGGCGGGGCCGAGGGCCCGAGCCCCCTCAATGCCTTTGACAACGCCTTGCTCGTCGCTGGAGTGGGCAATCTGAACTTGATCCGGGTCTCCAGCATCCTTCCTCCGGGAGCCCAGGAGGCCGAGACCCTGATGGTGCCCCCCGGCTCCTTGCTGCCCATCGCGTACGGTTCGGCCATCTCGGAGGAGCCCGGAACCCGGGTGGCCGCCGCGGTGGCGGTCGGCCTGAGCCCCGACACCTTCGGGGTGATCATGGAGTACGGGGGCCAGTGCAGCAAGGAGGAGGCCGAGGCCGAGGTCCGCCGCCGGGTGGAGGAGGCCTTCAAGCATCGGGGCCTTCCGCTGGTGGAGATCCGCTCCATCGCGGTGGATCACGTGGTGGAGCAGATCGGCTGCGCCTTCGCAGGTTGCGCCCTCTGGTACTGAGCCTGACCCCGCTCCCCGGCCCGAGCCTGCCGGTTCGGGCGGCACTGGCCGGGAGCGGGGCAGATGGGTAAAGGAGGTGGGCCGGTCCGAGCCGGCGTCGAATGGATCTGTGGTTTACTGAGGAGCAAACGCCCCTTCTGACCATCGGGTTGAAGGTTCGGAAGGTGCTGGAGTACCGCCAGACCGGGTACCAGGAGTTGGCCGTCCTGGAGACGGAACAGTACGGCCGGATGCTCGTTCTGGACGGCTGCATCCAGACGACGGAGGTGGACGAGCCTTCCTACCACGAGATGCTCGTCCACGTGCCCATGGCGACCCATCCCAACCCCCGGCGGGTGGCCGTGGTGGGCGGCGGTGACGGGGGCTCCATCCGGGAGATGCTGAAGCACCCCTCGGTGGAGGAAGCGGTCCTCATCGAGATCGATGCGGGCGTGGTGGAGGCGGCCAAGCGCTGGCTCCCCTCCCTGTCCAGCGGCCTGGAGGACAAGCGGGTCCAGATCGTCCACACCGACGGGAAGGAGTACATGGCCAAGGTGGCCCAAGGGGAGCTGCCCCCCTTTGACGTGGTGGTGGTCGACTCCACCGATCCGGTGAAGGCGGCCACGGGGCTCTTCAGCGAGGCGTTTTACCAGACCGTGCGGCAGGCCCTCAACCCCGACGGCATCCTGGTGGCCCAGACCGAGTCGCCTTGGGTCAACCAAGACCTGGTGACCGGCACCTACCAAGCCATGGCCCGAACCTTCCCCTTGGCCCGGCTCTACCTCTCGGTGGTGCCCACCTACCCCGGTGGGCTCTGGTGCTTCGCCCTGGGCAGCCTGGGTCCCGATCCCCTCGAGCCCCAGGGGAAGCCCCCGCAGGGCCCGTGCAAGTACTACACGCCGGAGCTCCACAAGGCCGCCTTTGTGCTGCCGGCCTTCGTTCAGGAGCTGATCGGCGGGTGAGCCGCCGGTGGCTCGCCATCGAGCGGGTGCCCGAGAGCCCCTTCCTCGAGGCCCGGGCCTCCTATGAGGAGGCAGGCCCCGTCCTCCTGGGCCTGCCCCTCGACGCCACCGTCAGCTTCCGGCCGGGAACCCGGTTCGGGCCGGCCCGGATCCGGGCGGTCAGCGAGGGGTTGGAAAGTTACAGCCCGGTCCTGGACCGGGACCTGACCGACGTGGCGCTGCACGATGGCGGGAGCCTGCTGCTCCCTTACGCCCAGGTGGAGACCGCCCTCGACCGGATCGAAGAGGCGGTCTCCGTGCTGGTGGAGGAGGGGCGCTGGCCCTTCCTCCTGGGCGGCGAGCACCTGGTCACCCTGGGGGTGCTCCGGGCCCTGGCCCAGCACTACCCCGACCTGGTGGTGATCCAACTCGACGCCCATGCCGATCAGCGGGACGTCTACCTGGGTGAGCGGCTCTCCCACGCGACGGTGATGCGTCGGGCGGGCGAGCTCTTGGGCCCGGAGCGGATCTACCAGGTGGGGATCCGCTCAGGCGACCGGGAGGAGATGGCCTGGGCCCGGGCCCACAGCCGGCTCCTCCCCGCGGACCCCGGCGAGGCCTTGGCCGCCCTGGCGGCCTTGCCCCGGGAGTTGGGCGACCGGCCCGTCTACGTGACCATCGACCTGGACGTGGTCGACCCCGGCCTGGCGCCGGGCGTGGGGACGCCCGAGCCGGGTGGCTGGACGGGGAGCCAGCTCCTCGCCGCCATCTATACCCTCCAGCCGCTGAACGTGGTGGGGTGTGATCTGGTGGAGCTCTCGCCGCCCCACGACGGGCCGGGGGAGGCGGCGGCCTTCCTGGCGGCCAAGGTGGTGCGGGAGGCCCTCCTGGCGTGGGCGGCACCTGCCGGGGGTCGGCCCTGACCCCAGGGGCGGGCGGCCCGGGCGCGAAGGCCCCAGGTGAGAAAGGAAGCGATGACGTGGATCTGCTGGGACGGTGGAAGGCAGAGCTCAAAGAGGCGATCGAGCAGGCCCTGAGTCGGGCGGAGGCGGCGGGCCGGATCCGGTTGGACGGGGAGCGGTCCTTTGAGGTGGAGGTGCCCCGGGAGAAGGCCCACGGTGATTTCTCCACCAACGCCGCCCTCGCTCTGGCCCGGGCGGCCAAGACCAAGCCCCGGGACCTGGCCCAGGTCCTGGTGGAGGAGCTGGATCTCGGGAGCCTGGGTGTGGAGCGGGTCGAGGTGGCAGGTCCGGGGTTCATCAACTTCTACCTCCACCGGGGGTGGCTCCACCAGGTGATCCCCCTCATCCTGGCCAACCCCGACCGGTACGGTGAGAGCCGAACGGAGCATCCCGAGCGGATTCTCATCGAGTACGTGAGCGCCAACCCCACCGGGCCCATGAACGTGGTCAATGCCCGGGCCGCGGTGGTGGGGGATGTCCTGGCCCGGTGCCTGGCCGCGGTGGGCCACCAGGTGGCCACCGAGTACTACGTCAACGACGCGGGCCGGCAGGTGGATCTCTTTGCCGCGACGGTGGAGGCCCGCTGCCGGGAGCTGAAGGGCGAACCCTTCGAGCTGCCCGAGGACGGTTACCAGGGCGAGGACGTGCGGGAGATCGCCCGGGAGCTCCTGGCCGACTACCCCGACCTGTTGGAGTGGGAGCCCGAAGCCCGGCGGGCCTTCCTCCGACGGGAGGCGCCCGATCGGGTGGTGGCCCAGCAGAAGGCCGACCTGGAGCGGTACCGGGTCCGCTTCGACCGCTGGTTCCGGGAGCGGGACCTGCACGAGGCGGGGAAGGTGGACGCGGTGGTCCAGCGCTACCAGGAACGGGGGATGAGCTACGAGGAGGACGGGGCCGTCTGGCTGGCCACCAGCCGCTTCGGCGATGAGAAGGACCGGGTGCTGATCAAGAGCGACGGGATCCCAACCTACTTCCTGGCCGACATCGCCTACCATCAGGACAAGTTCGAGCGAGGCTTCGACCGCCTCATCGACATCTGGGGGCCGGACCACCACGGCCACATCGTCCGGACCAAGGCCGCCTTGGAGGCCCTAGGGTATCCCGCCGACCGGCTTGAGGTGCTCCTCTTGCAGCTGGTCACCCTTACCCGGGGCGGTGAGCCGGTCCGCATGTCCAAGCGGGCGGGGGAGTACGTCACCCTCGAGGACCTCTTGGACGAGGTGGGGGTGGACGCGGCCCGGTTCACCTTCCTCACCCGGAGCCTGGACGCTCACCTGGATTTCGATCTGGAGCTGGCGGTACGGCAGTCGGACGAGAACCCGGTCTACTACGTCCAGTACGCCCATGCCCGGATTTGCAGTGTCTTCCGGCAAGCCTTCGGTGAAGGGGCCGATCCGGCCCAGCACCTGCCCGACCCGGAGCAGACCGACCTCACGGTCCTGGCCAGCGACGAGGAGGACGACCTCCTCCGCCACCTGGTCGCCTTCCCGTCGGAGGTCCGCCTCGCCGCGGAACGAAGGGAGCCGCACCGGTTGGCCTTCTACGCCATGGAGCTGGCCCGTCGCTTCCACACCTTCTATGCGCACCACCGGATTCTGGGCGAGGCGCCCCAGGTGGAGGCGGCCCGGCTCCTTCTGGCCCGGGCCACCCAGCTCACCCTGCGCCGGGTCTTGGGGATGATGGGCGTCACCGCCCCGGAACGGATGTGACGGCAGGATCGGGTGTTGAGGCGCCCTCCGCCGCCGGCGGAGGGCGCCTGCGCGTCTCGTGCTGCGGTTGCCCAGGTCTGTCGGCCTGCCTTCCTTTTACGGCGCGGCCTGAAGGGTGATGGGACCGTTGGTGGTGGTGGCCACGAGCCGGGCTGGCCGTTGGGGACAACTCTGGCTTGGCGGGGCGGGAGGCTCTGCTATAATAGGCCGAGGGCACCCTCTGGGGTGGTTGGATCCCGCCGGCCGGTGCGCCCCGTAGACGTGGAAGGAGGGCGCCGATGTCGACCAAGTACATCTTCATCACCGGCGGGGTGGTGTCGAGCCTGGGCAAAGGGATCACCGCTGCTTCGCTCGGCCGGTTGCTCAAGAGTCGGGGCCTCTCCGTCGCCATCCAGAAGCTGGATCCGTACATCAACGTCGACCCCGGGACCATGAGCCCGTTCCAACACGGGGAGGTCTTCGTCACCGCCGACGGGGCTGAGACCGACCTGGACCTGGGCCACTACGAGCGGTTCATCGACGAGGATCTGACCCAGCTCTCCAACGTCACCGCCGGCAAGATCTACTGGTCCATCATCACCAAGGAGCGCCGGGGCGACTTTCTGGGCCGGACGGTGCAGGTCATCCCCCACGTCACCAACGAGATCAAAGAGCGGATCCTCCAAGTGGCCAAGGAACGCCGGGTGGACGTGGTCATCGTGGAGGTCGGGGGTACGGTGGGGGACATCGAAAGCCTCCCCTTCCTGGAGGCGATCCGGCAGCTCAAGGGCGAGCTGGGCCGGGAGCATTGCCTGTATGTCCACGTCACCTTGGTGCCCTACATCAAGGCGTCCCGGGAGCTGAAGACCAAACCGACCCAGCACAGCGTCAAGGAGCTCCGAAGCCTCGGCATCCAGCCCGACATCATTGTCTGTCGGTCGGAGCAGCCCCTGCCTGAAGAGGTGCGGACCAAGATCGCCCTCTTCTGCGACATCGATCCCCGGGCGGTCATCCCCAACCAGGATGTGGAGACCATCTATGAGGTGCCCCTCCTCCTGGAAGAGGCAGGTTTGGATCAGATCGTCATTGAGAAGCTGAACCTGCCCGCCGGGGAGCGGGACCTGGCCGAGTGGCGGGCGATGGTGGAGCGGATGCGCCATCCTCGCCACGAGGTGGAGATTGCGGTGGTGGGCAAGTACGTGGCGGCGCCCGACGCGTACCTGAGCGTTGTCGAGGCCCTCACCCACGGCGGGGCCGCGCACGACACCCGAGTAAAGATCCGCTGGGTGCCGTCGGAGGACCTGGAACATCAGCCGGCTGACAGGGTCCTGGACGGGGTCGACGGCATCCTGGTGCCGGGAGGCTTTGGCAGCCGAGGGGTCGAGGGGATGGTGGTGGCCGCCCGCTACGCCCGGGAGCGGAAGATCCCGTACTTCGGCATCTGCCTGGGCATGCAGGTGGCGGTCATCGAGATCGCCCGGAACGTTTGCGGCCTAGAGGGGGCCAACTCTTCCGAGTTCGACCCGGACACCCCCCACCCGGTGGTGGATCTGATGCCTGACCAGGCCGATGTGGACAACTTGGGCGGGACCATGCGGTTGGGGCTCTACCCCTGCGTGCTGGAGGAAGGGAGCTTGAGCCGGGAGCTGTACGGCGAGGCAGTGGTCTACGAGCGCCATCGCCACCGGTTTGAGCTGAACAACGCCTACCGTTCGGTCCTGGCCGACGCGGGCCTCCGGTTCGTGGGCGCCTCGCCCGACGGGCGGCTGGTGGAGATGGTGGAGCTGCCGGACCATCCGTGGTTCATCGGCTGCCAGTTCCATCCGGAGTGGCGGTCCCGCCCGAACCGCCCGCACCCCCTCTACCGTGGCTTTGTCGGGGCCGCGCTCGCCTTCCGGGAAGCCCGCCAGCTGGAAGGGAGCGGCAAACCCCTGGCGGATGGGCTTGGGCTCCGCTAGAAGTCGTGTAGGCGATGTGTTAGAATGACCACAGACGGCAGATCCGGGGGTGAGCCCAGTGGTCAGAATGAAGGTGAAGGTCGTCGGGATCGACCAGAACAGTATGATGCCTGTTGTGGTGATCACAGACGCCGAAGAAAAGGGGTTCATTCCCATCCTCATCGGTCCTGCCGAGGCTCAGGCGATCAGTATTCAGCTGGAGGGTTTGAAGCCCCCTCGTCCCATTACCCATGACCTCCTCAAGAACATGCTGGACACCTTGAACACCAAGGTGGATCGGGTGGTCATCAGCGATCTCAAGGACGAGACCTACTATGCCAAGATCTACATGAAGAGCCGGGACGGTGAGCTGGTCGTTGACGCCCGGCCCAGCGATGCCATCGCCCTTGCCTTGAGGTCGGACAGCCCGATCTACGTCTCCGAGGAGGTCGCGGCGAAGGCGTTGATCGCCAACAAGCCGATCGACGACGACGAGATGGAGGCGTTTCGGAAGTTCCTGGAAGGCCTCACGCCAGGCGATTTTGAGCGGCATCTGAACAAGGGCTGAACCTCTCAGCGCCCCGGGGTGCACCACCCCGGGGCGTCTTCGACACCCGCTGCGTTGGACCCCTCCCGCCGCGTCGAGAGGGCAGGAATCCTGCCGCCGGTAAAGAAGGAATTGCCGCCTGCCGTGCGAAACTACTGAGCCGGTTCGGGTAGGGGTGACGGGGACGTGGTGATCCACACGGAGCGGGTGGTTCTCTTCTGGTGTCCCAACTGTGGTCGCCCGTCCCGGCGCCGGTTCACCCTCTTCGACGTCGCCCCACCCTGCTCGGAGAGCCTTTCCTGCTCGTGCGGCACGCCCGTGGGACGCCTTTCGCGCGGCCGGCGGGGATGGACCCTGGAGGCCGCCTGCCGCTCGTGTGGTGAGTGGCACAGCCTCACCTTTGAACACCGGCAGCTGGCCCGAGCCCAACTGGTGAGCCTCACCTGTCCCGGCGTCCGGTCCGAGCTGGGGCTGGTTGGCGAAGAGGCGCTGGTCGCCAGCCTCGAGACGGTGCTCCGCAAAGCCGTGGGGAGAGGGTAACACCCCTGCTCGCGCTGTCGGGCAGGGCAAGATGCAGGGCATCCGGCGGTCCGAGAACTTGGTGCCCTGAAACCCGCCAGGCCCGATCCGGGCTGAGAAGGTCGAGCGGTTCATACGTGAAGGACAACCTGCGGAACATATGGATGGAGACCGGTCTCCCTCACGCACGTCTTCCCCGTGCCGCCAGCTTGGTCGATCATCACTGTGGGCCTTCTCGCGCGCACAGCCCTTCGGAGCCGGATGCAAGGAGGAGTTCGGAGTGAACATTTCAGAGCTGCAGTCGAAGACTGCTGTGGAGCTGCAAGAACTGGCCAAAGAGCTGGGCTTGAACGGAGCGACCAAGCTTAGGAAGAACGACCTGGTCCTGGCCATCATGAAGAAGCAGGCGGAGAAGGAGGGGCTGCTCTTCGCCCACGGAATCCTGGAGATCCTGCCCGATGGGTACGGCTTCCTCCGGGTGAACGGCTACGAGCCGAGCCCCGATGACGTGTACGTGTCGCCCTCCCAGATCCGCCGCTTCGGGCTGCGCACCGGGGATCTGGTCACCGGCCAGGTCCGCCGGCCCAAGGAAGGGGAACGGTACCACGCCCTCCTCCGGGTTCTGGCGGCCAACATGATGGATCCCGAGAAGGCGGCCAAGCGGCCCGAGTTCGACAAGCTGACCCCCATCTACCCCAACGAGCGATTGCGCCTGGAGGTGGAAGGGTCGGGGGATGTGGCCACCCGCCTCATGGACATCATCGCACCGCTCGGGAAGGGTCAACGGGGCATGATCGTCTCCCCGCCCAAAGCCGGTAAGACCACCGTCCTCAAGAAGATCGCCAACAGCATCAGCATCAACCACCCGGAAGTCCACCTGATGGTCCTCCTCATCGATGAGCGGCCCGAGGAAGTGACGGACATGAAGCGGTCCGTCAACGGCGAGGTGATCAGCTCCACCTTCGACGAGCCGCCGGAAAACCACGTCCGGGTGGCTGACCTGGTCCTGGAGCGGGCCCGGCGTCTGGTCGAGCAGAAGGTGGATGTGGTCATCCTCCTCGACAGCATCACCCGCTTCGCCCGAGCCCACAACCTGGTGGTGCCGCCCAGCGGACGCACCCTTTCGGGCGGTGTGGACCCGGCGGCGCTCCACAGGCCCAAGCGCTTCTTCGGAGCGGCCCGGAACATCGAGGAGGGCGGCAGCCTGACCATCATCGCCACCGCGCTCATCGAGACGGGCTCCAGGATGGATGAGGTGATCTACGAGGAGTTCAAGGGAACGGGGAACATGGAGCTCCACCTGGACCGGAAGCTGGCCGAACGCCGGATCTTCCCCGCCATCGACATCTACCGGTCGGGGACCCGCAAGGAAGAGCTCCTCCTCTCGCCCGAGGAGCTGGAGATGACCTGGATCCTGCGCCGGGTGCTGGCCAATCTGGGCACGGCGGAGACCACCGATCTCATCATCGACCGCCTGACCCACACCAAGAACAACCGAGAGTTCATCGACATGATCATCCACTCCCAGTTCGCCGAGAATGTCCGGGCGTAAGGGGAACCTCCATTGAACCTTGCCTCCAACTCCCTGGCGGCCACCGGGCCCCTTCTAGGGAGGAAAAGCTGTCGCTGCCCCGAAAGCATAAGGGCCGGATGGTGAAGAGGGGCGCAGCCGTCGCCCCGCTTGGACGCTGGCGCCGGGGGGAGGCAACCGATGGAGGCGAGGACGCCCAGAAGCGTCGCAGCCCTTCTGTTCGCCGTCGCGTTGCTGACGGCGGTAACCGTGGGAGGAGGACGGCGAGACCTCCCGGCAGAAGGGGGTCCGGCGCCTGCGGATGAGTGGCGACTGACCCACGAGGTCTACCAGGATGTGTACGCCCAGGTGGCCCAGGCCCCTGAGGTGGCCCTGGCCCGTGAGGCAGAGGCCACGCCCGATCCGAGCCTCGACGCCCGCCTGCCGGCCGATGAGGCCGTGGAGACCCTGATCACCGACCGGGGCGACCCGGCCGACCCAGCCCAGGAGGCGCCAGCGGAGCCGGCGGCGGAGGTCCCGGCCCCACCCACCCGGTTCGAGCTGCTCAAGCACTCGGTCCAGCGGGGCGAGAGCTTCTGGACCATTGCCCGTCAGTATGGGATCGACGTCGATACCCTCACCGCGGCCAACGAGGGGATCGATCCCACCCGCCTGCAGCCGGGCCAGCAGATCGTGGTGCCCAACATGAAGGGGGCCTTGCACACCGTCGCCCAGGGGGACACCCTGTGGGATCTGGCCCGGCTCTACCAGACCGACCTGCAGGAGATCGTCCGGGTCAACGGCCTGGAAGACCCCTCCCGGCTCCGGCCGGGGACCGTCCTCCTCATCCCCGGGGCCCAGGCCCTGGTGGCGCAGCGCCTGCTCCTGGTGGACTCCAACGGGCGCCTGCGACGGGCCTTCGATTGGCCCGTGCGGGGGCGGATCTCCTCCCGCTTCGGACCTCGCTGGGGCCGGATGCATGAGGGGCTGGACATCGCCGTCAACACCGGGACCCAGGTGCGGGCCTCCGCCGATGGGGTGGTCCGCTTCGCCGGCTGGAACGGCGGCTACGGGTACCTGGTGGTGATCGATCACGGCCGGGGGATCGAGACCCGGTACGCCCACAACTCACGGATTCTGGTGCGGCGGGGCCAGCGGGTCAAGCGGGGCGAGGTCATCGCCCTGAGCGGCTCCACTGGCAACTCCACGGGCCCCCACGTCCACTTCGAGATCCGCCAGAACGGGAAAGCGGTGGATCCCCTGCGGTACCTGCGCTAAGCAGGCAGCGGTTGCCTCCGGCCTCTTCCCGTTGCGGCCCGGCCCGGGGCGTGATAGAATCGGTCCGGCGTAGAGGAAGGGAGGGAGCCATGTGAAGGCGGGGATCCATCCTGAATACCATCGGGTCACCGTCACGTGCGCGTGCGGCAACACCTTCGAGACGGGTTCGACCCATCCCGGTCCCATCCGGGTGGAGATCTGTTCCCAGTGCCACCCCTACTACACGGGGACGCGGCAGCGGACCGTCCGGGGTGGGCGGGTGGAACGGTTCCAGCGCCGGTACGGCCAGAAGGCCCAGGCCTGAGACCCGTTGCTGCGGGGGTGGCCTGCCTCCGTTGACGGGCTTCCACACCGCAGCTATAATTCGCCCGTAAGTGCGGCTCTGTGCAGCCAACCAATCCCCATCGCGCCGGGCCACCCTGAACCGTCGGGGTGGTTGACCTGTACCCTGAGGGCGGTCGACCCGGCAGGTGGTCGCGCGCTCTGAAGGCGTACTCACTTTACCGGCGAAAGGAAGGCCGTGGTGCATGAGTGATCAGCAGGAAATCCTCCTGACCAAAGAGGGTCTCGCGCGGTTGGAGAGCGAGCTGGAGATGCTCAAAACCCAGAAGCGTCGGGAGGTGGCTGAGCGGATCAAGGCGGCCCGTGAGCTTGGGGACATCTCGGAGAACAGCGAGTACGACGACGCCAAGAACGAGCAGGCCTTTATCGAGGGCCGCATTGCCGCCCTGGAGAAGACCCTGCGCCGGGCCCGGGTGGTGAGCATGGACGAGGCCGACGCCGGCGTGGTGGTCTTGGGCAGCCGGGTCCGGGTGCGGGACCTGGAGCTGGGCGAGGAGATGGAGTACCGGGTGGTCGGCTCGGCCGAGGCCGATCCGACGGAGAACCGGATCTCCAACGAATCGCCGGTTGGGAAAGCCTTGATGGGCCAACGGGCAGGGACGGTCGTGACCGTGAAGGTCCCCGACGGGACCATCCAGCTGGAGATCCTCGAGGTTTTGAACGAGTGACCATGGACCGGCCGGGCCGGGAGCCCGGCCGGTCGAGCGAGGGGGTGCCTGCGACGTCGGACATGATCCGTCGGCAGGACGGCGACTCGGAGCTCTTGAGGTTGGACGAGCACCGGCTGGCCAAGCTGGAAAGCCTGCGGGCGCGGGGTGTGGAGCCCTACGGGGGCGCTTTTGCGCGCACCCACCAGATCGCCGAACTCGTGACTGATTTTGACCGGCTGGCCGGAAGCCGGTGCCGGGTGGCCGGCCGGCTCATGGCCCGGCGCGTCCATGGCAAGGTGGGCTTCGGGGACCTTCAGGACGGGAGCGGCACCATCCAGCTCTACCTGCGGGAGGACCGGATGGGCCCGGAGGCCTACGGCCTCTGGAATGAGCTGGACATGGGGGACATCGTTGGTGTGGAGGGTGAGTTGGTACGGACCCGGCGGGGCCAGATCAGCATCGATGTGGACCAGCTGACCCTCCTCACCAAGTCCTTGGCCTCCCTGCCCGATAAGTGGCACGGGCTCCGGGATGTGGAGGTGCGGTACCGCCAACGGTACGTGGACCTCATCGTCAACCCGGAGGTAAAGGAGGTCTTCCGCCGGCGCAGCCAGATCATCACCGGCATCCGCCGCTTCCTGGTGGACCGGGGGTTCCTGGAGGTGGAGACGCCCATCCTGCACCCCATCCCCGGGGGGGCCAACGCCCGTCCCTTCGTCACCTACCACAACGTGCTGGACGCAGAGCTGTACCTGCGCATTGCGCCGGAGCTCTACCTGAAGCGGTTGCTGGTGGGCGGCTTCGAGAAGGTTTTTGAGATCGGGAAGAACTTCCGGAACGAGGGCATCTCCACCACCCACAACCCGGAGTTCACCGCCATGGAGTGCTACGAGGCCTACGCCGACGCGGAGGCCATGATGAAGCTCACCGAGGAACTGGTGGCCGCCTTGGCCGAGGAGGTCTGCGGCTCCCGCCAGGTCACCTTCCAGGGACGGGTCTACGACGTGACCCCGCCCTGGCCCCGGGTGCCCATGATCGAGGCGGTCCGCCAGCAGACCGGGGTGGACCTGCGGGGCGCGTCGGACCAAGAGGCCCGGGAGCAGGCGGCCGCCTTGGGGGTGGAGGTTCCCCCGACGGCCAGCCTCGGTGAGGTGGTCTTCGAGATCTTCGAGCGGAAGGTGGCCGATCACCTCCACGGACCCGTCTTCATCACCGACTTTCCCGTGGAGGTGTCGCCGCTGGCCCGGCGGAAGGAGGACGCCCCCGCCTGGGTGGACCGGTTTGAGCCCTACGTGGCCGGCTGGGAGATCGGCAACGGCTTCTCCGAGCTCACCGACGCGCTGGACCAGGCGGCCCGGTTCCGCCACCAGGCCCAACTCCGGGCCCAGGGCGACGAAGAGGCCCATTTCATGGACGAGGATTTCGTGCGCGCGCTCCAGGTGGGGATGCCACCGGCCGGGGGCCTGGGGATCGGCGTCGACCGGCTGGTCATGTTCCTCACCAACCAGACCTCCATCCGGGAGGTACTCCTCTTCCCCCACCTGCGCCCCAAGGCTTAGGCGGGGATGGCGCGTCGGGGCTTGACAGGACCGCTCCAGCGGGCTACACTTATCAGTGCGATCCTCGGTAGCTCAATGGTAGAGCGTCCGGCTGTTAACCGGATGGTTGCAGGTTCGAGTCCTGCCCGAGGAGCCAGGCCGTCCGAAAGGGCGGCCCTTTTTGCTTTTCTGGGGGCGCTGGGCTCCCCGCCGCCCGGTGGGATCCGGCGCCGCCGGCCCCCCCTGCATGGGTTTCCTGGGGTGGAGACACCCTAGGCGGGTGAAGAGCCATCAGCCTGCGCCCCAAGCCTCGTCCTCCGCCGCGCCCGACCGGGCGGGGGAGTCCCTCAGCCTCTGGGCCCTGGCCGCCCTCTGCAGCGTGCCCTTCGTCATGGTCCTGGGCAACTCCATGCTCATCCCCGTTCTGCCCGCGATGGGCCACGCCCTGGACGTGAGCCCCGTCCAGGTGGGGCTCTTGATCACGGCCTTCTCGGTGCCGGCGGGGCTCCTCATCCCCCTGGCCGGGGCCCTGGCCGACCGGTACGGCCGGAAGATCATCATGGTGCCCGCCCTGATGCTCTACGGCCTGGGCGGGCTCCTGGCGGGGGCGGCCGCCCTCTGGCTGGCCAAGCCGTTCCCCTACCTGTTGGGCGCCCGCATTCTCCAAGGGGTGGGGGCGGGGGGGACCTATCAGCTGGCCATGACCCTCACGGGCGATCTGCTTCCTCCGGGACGACGGGCCCGGGTCCTGGGGCTCTTGGAGACCTCCAACGGGGCCGGCAAGGTGGCCAGCCCTCTCTTGGGCTCCCTCCTGGGCCTGATCACCTGGTTCGCCCCCTTCTTCTTTTACGGGGCCCTGGCCATTCCCACGGCCCTGGCCGTATGGGCCCTGGTCCCCGAGGGCGCGGCCAAAGGGCAGCCCCTGGGCCAGTACTTTGCCGGGCTCAAGGCGGTGGCCCAGGAGAAGGGCGCCGGGCTCGCCGGGGCCTACCTGACCGGGGCGGTCAGTCTCTTTCTCCTCTTCGGAGCCCTGGCCACCTTCTCCGACCAGGCCGAGGCGGTCTACGGCTTGCGGGATCTTGGGAAGGGCCTGGCCCTGGCCGTACCCGTGACGGGTTCCGCCCTCTGCTCCTACGTGATGGGGCGCTGGCTGGCGGGCAAGCCCGAGCGGGTCCAGCCCGCGCTCCTGGTGGGACTGGGGCTCGCGGCGCTGGCCTTGGGCCTCATCCCCTTCGTCCACGGCCTCACCTGGCGGCTGATCGCCCTCCTCTTCCTGGGGGTGGGGGTGGGAACCGCCTTGACGCCGGCCAACACCGCCGTCACCGGCTCGGTGGACGCGGCCCGGCGGGGCGCGGTCACCTGCCTCTACGGCTCCATGCGCTTCTTCGGGGTGGCCATAGGTCCTCCGGCCTTCGGCCTGGCCGCGGGCGCGGGGTGGAGCCCCGCCGCCCTTTACGGGGTGGCGGCCGCCCTGGCCCTGGGGACGGCCACCGCGGTCGGTCTCGCCTTCCGCCCCGGCCGCCTCCTCACCCGGTGGCGGCAGGGTCCCGCCCCCGCCTGACGAACCTCTCCCCGACACCCACCGCGACCGTTGGGAGGGGACGAGGATGCGCATCTACACCCGCGGCGGTGATCGGGGCCAAACCTCCCTCTTCAAAGGCGGGCGGGTTCCCAAGAGCGCTCCCCGGGTTGAAGCGTACGGCGCCGTCGACGAGCTGAACGCCTGGCTGGGCCTGATCCGGGCCCAGGTGGCCCAGGTCCCTCTCCCCGAGGCGGACCGAGAGGCATGGGTCGCCTTCTTGGGCACCATCCAGGGGTGGCTCTTCCAGATGGGGGCGGTGCTCGCCACACCTCGGGCGGACGAGGGCCTGGTGCCGCCCTTCCCCGAGGAGGCCACCCGGGCCCTGGAGCGGGCCATCGATGGGCTGGAGGCGGCGCTGCCGCCCCTCCAGACCTTTATCCTGCCCGGCGGCACCCCTCTGGCCGCCCAGATTCACGTGGCCCGGACGGTCGCCCGCCGGGCCGAGCGACGGGTGGTCGCCCTCCACCAAGAGGAACCGGTGCCGGCGCCGGTCCTCACCTTCCTCAACCGGCTCTCCGACTACCTCTTCGTCCTGGCCCGGGCCGTCAACCGGGGGCTGGGGGCAGCCGAGGAGTCCTGGCGGCCCTGAACCCTCCTGCCGCCTCCAACCCCTGCCAGGCTTAGCGGAACTTCCTACAGGGTCTGGTCCACCCCAAGACGAAAGGCGCCCTAGTGGGATCCGGGCGCCAACCTGGATCCGCGGGGCCTGGGGGCCCGCCAGGCGGAGGTGCAGGTGTGCAGACCCGACGTTGGCTGTGGATGGAACGGCTCCTCTTGGGAGGGGGCCTGGTGCTCTTGCTGGTGGCGCTGGCCGTCTTGGGCCTCAACAGCTCCCGCCTCCCCACCCGGTGGGCGGAGGAGGCCCTGGCCCGGGCCCTGCCCGGGGTGGGCGTGGAGCTGGGGAGCGTCCGGCTGACGGGCCTGCGGGCCCTGGAAGCCACCGCCCTCCGGGTCGATCTGGACGGGGACGGGCGGCCCGATGTGCGGGCCGACCGGGTCACCCTTGGTTTCGACCTGCTGCGGGGCCTGGCCGGGAAGGACCTCTTGGGCGCCGTGGAACGGGTCACCATTTGGGGGGTCCACGCCCGGGTGGAGTGGCCCCAGGCGGCCAGCCCAGCCCCGTCCCCAGGCAGGACCGGCGGCCTGCCCTCGGGGCCCGACCGGCCGTCGGACCCCGCGGCGGGCTTCCTGGCCCGCCTGCCCGCAGGCCTGCTGGTCCAGATCCGTGAGGCGGACCTGACCTTGGCCGATGGCCAGGGGGAGCTGGTCCGGCTGGCCGGGGAGGCCACCCTGACCCGGGAGGACGAGGCTGACGGGCGTCTGGCGGGGAGCCTGGTGCTGGTGGACCAGGGGGGCAGCCGGCTCGCCGTGGAACTGGGCATCCCCGTGGAAGCGGGCGCCTGGTCAGGGACGTTCCAGCTAGCGGCCGATCTGGGCGCCCCCTGGGTGAGCCAGGTGCTGGCCCGGGTGGAGGGCTGGCCCCGGGGGATCGCCCTAACCGGTCCCGTCACGGTGGCCGGCACCCTCTCGGGTTCGGGCCCCTGGCCCCAGGTGGAGCTGGCGGCCGAGGGCGGCCCTGTCACCATCGCCACCCCCTGGGCCACCTACCCCATGGAGCAGCTCGAGGCGCGGGCCCGGTGGGCAGGCGGCCCCCTGATTCTGGAGGCCCTGAAGCTGAGGGACGGGCCCGCCGCCCTTGTGGCCGACGGGCAGCTCGACCCGAAAGGGCTTCAGCTGGCGGTGCGGGGGGAGCGGCTGCCCTTGGCCCGATACCTTCCGGTCCTGGAGGGGTACGTGGACGGCGAGGGAGCCCTGGAGGGCCATGTGGACGGGCCCTGGGGGGCCCTCCGCCTGGACGGCGTGGTGACCGCCCCCGTCGCGACGGTGATGGGCGGGGAGGTGGATGCCCTGGAGGCGGAGGTGGCCTGGGACCAGGGGCGGCTCCAGATCGCGCGGGCTGAAGTCCAGGCGGGCCCCGGGCGGCTCACCGCCTCGGGCTGGTGGCAGCCGGGCGAGGGGGGCGGCCAGCTGGCCGCCGACGTGACCAGCCAAGGCTTCCCCCTCCAGCTGCTGGCGCCCTTCCGGGCCTTGGGCCTGGCGGGCCGGGTGGACGGGCAGGTCCGCCTGGAGGGGCCCGTGGGGGATCCGGCCCTGACGGCCCAGCTGGCCAGCGCCCGGCTGGTGGCGGGGCCCGCCACCTTCGAAGAGGTGGCCGGCACCTTTGGCGGCACTTGGAGCCAGGTGCGGATCGAGGCCCTGGCGGGCCGCCGGGTGGGCGGCGGCCAGTACCAGGTGAGCGGCTGGGTGGGTCCCCAGGTGGGTGACGGGGGCTCCCCCGGGGCGGGGCTCGATGTGGAGCTCTACGTGGTGGATGAATCCCTGCCGGAGATGGCGGCCCTCTTGGGGTACCAGTTCCCCTCCTACCTGCTGGCGGGCCGGTTCGACGGCCGGGCCCGGTTGGAGGGCTCCCTGGCCGCGCCGGCGGGCTCGGCCCGGCTGGAGCTGAAGGACAGCCCCCTTCTGGGCGAGGAGCTGGTCACCCAGCTGGACCTCCGCTTCGGCGACGGGGCCGTCCGGGTGGAGCGGGTCCGGCGGCACCCTCTGCGGACGGGCTTGGACAGTTGGGTGCCCTCCTAGGGTTGTCACCTTTTTGACACACCTTTGGGGTAGAATGGCGGCAAACCTCGCGGCCTGCCGCCGGAAGAGGCGAGGTGGTCCTCTGGATCGGGTCTTGGTCGTCGACGACGATCCCCATGTGTGCGAGCTGGTCACCCTCTACCTGCGCCGGGAGGGCTTCGAGGTCACCTGCCGGCACGACGGCCGGAGCGGGTTGGAGGAGGCCCTGAGCGGCCGGTACCAGATGCTCATCTTGGATCTGATGCTCCCCGAGATGGACGGGTGGGAGGTCTGCCGTCGGGTGCGGGCCCAAAGCTCCCTGCCCATCCTCATGCTCACCGCCCGGGATGACGACATGGAGAAGATCCTGGGCTTGGAACTGGGGGCCGACGATTACGTGACCAAACCCTTCAACCCCCGGGAAGTGGTGGCCCGGGTGAAGGCCATCCTCCGCCGGGTGCGGGAAGGGGATGAGGCCCGGGAGCGTCTGGTCTTTCCGGGGCTGGTCATCGACCACGACGAGCACCGGGTCCTCCTGGACGGGACCCCCGTGGCCCTCACCCCCCGGGAGTTCGATCTCCTCTGGGAGCTGGCGAGGGCCTCAGGGCGGACCCTCACCCGGGATCAGCTCTTGGAACGGGTGTGGGGGTTCGACTTCTACGGGGACGAGCGGACAGTCGATGTCCACATCAAGCGGCTGCGGCGAAAGATCGAGCCGGCCGGCAGTCCCCGGCGGTACATCCACACGGTCTGGGGGGTGGGCTACCGCTTCGAGCCCCAGGAGGTGGATGACGCGGAGAGGGCCGATGGTTCATGCGCACCGTCTTCGGCAAGCTCCTAATCCATGAGGTCCTCCTCATCGTGGTGACCATGGCCATCCTGGCCTTCGGCGTGGGCTACTTTGCCCAGGACTACTTCTTCGCGGAACGCCGCCGGGAGCTGGAGAGCCAGGCCCAGGTCCTGGCCGCGCTCATCGCCAACGGGGCCCTCCTCCGGGCCGATCCCGAGACGGCCCACTTCCTCCTGGAAACCGTGGACCGGATGGCCGACGCCCGGGTCTGGGTGGTCAACGAGCAGGGCCTGGTCCTCCTCACCTCTCTCCGCCACACCCGCTGGGAAGGCTTCCGTTTGGGCCCCAACGAGCTCCGTCACGTCCGGACGGGACGGCTGGTCAGCCGGGTGGGCTTGGTGCCCGACCTCTCCGAACCCACCTTCTCCGTCGCCGCCCCCGTCATCGTCCAGGGACGGGTGGCGGGCGCGGTCTTGCTCCACGCACCGGTCAGCGGTCTCATGGCCGCGGTCCGGGGGATCCGAAGCCTCATCCTCTCCGCCTCCCTGGTCGCTCTCACCCTGGCCCTCCTCCTGGCCTTGTACGGCTCCCGGCGGATCACCCGCCCGGTCCGCCAGATGATGGCGGCCGCCCAGGCCATGCGCCAGGGCCGGTTCGACCAGCGGATCGACGTGGAAGATGAGGATGAGATCGGCCAGCTGGCCCGAACCTTCAACCAGCTCACCCGGGAGCTGGGCCTCACCATCGACGCCCTCACCCGGGAGAAGCGGCAGCGGGAGTCCATCGTTCGGAGCATGAGCGAGGGGCTCCTGGCCGTGGATGTGCGAGGCCACCTCCTCCTCAGCAACCCCCAGGCCCAAGAACTGCTCCACCTGCCCGACGGGGCCGAAGGCCGGCCCGTCGACCAGCTCCTGCCGCCCGAGTGGCTCGCCCTCTTCCGGCGCTGCCTGGCCGACGGGACCACCCTGGAGGACATCCGCCTGGAGGGGGACCGCTACCTCCGCCTGCGGGTGGCCCCCATCACGGGCGACGAGCAGATCGGGGGCGCGGTGGGGCTGGTGGAGGACATCACCGAGCAGTACCGGATGGAGCAGATGCGGCGGGAGTTCGTCGCCGCCGTCTCCCACGAGCTGCGAACCCCCCTCACCTCCCTGCGGGGCTTCCTCCAGGCCATCCGGGAAGGGGTGGTCACTGAGCCCCGGGAGGTGGACCGCTACCTGGGCGTGATGCACGACGAGACCATGCGCCTCATCCGGCTGGTCAACAGCCTCCTGGACCTTTCTCGCATGGAAAGCGGCCAGGTCACCCTCCGCTGCCAGCCCCTGGTGCTGGCCCAGGTGGTGGAGGATGTCCTGGCCAGCATGCAGCCCCGGATTGAGGGCGAGGCGGTGCAGGTGGAGAACGAGGTGCCCGAGGACCTGCCGCGGGTCTGGGCCGATCGGGACCGCCTGGACCAGATCCTGATCAATCTGGTGGAGAACGCCATCCGGCATGCCGGGCGGCCCGGCCGGGTCCGGGTGAGCGCCTACTCCCGCCAAGACCAGGTGGTGACGGTGGTGGAGGACACAGGCCCCGGCATCCCCCCCGAAGCCCTCCCCTACATCTGGGACCGCTTCTACAAGGTGGACAAGGCCCGCACCGCCGACGGGTCGGGTACCGGCCTGGGCCTGGTCATCGTCCGCCAGCTGGTGGAACTCCACGGAGGCCGGGCCTGGGTGGAGAGCCAAGTGGGGCAGGGAAGCCGGTTCTCGTTCAGCCTGCCCACGGCCGCCGGCCCCGTGGACGCGGTGCCCAGCCGGTCTTGAGCCTGTCGTCACAAATCCGTCACAGGTTTGACCCGGAATGGACATACCCGCCTGATATCCTGAAGGTGCTCCAGAGAGAGAAGGAGGGCCTTCGGGTGGCACGGACCACACAGGCAGGCCAGAAAGGGTCAGGCCGTCGCTCCGGGGTCTTGGGACGGAACCGGCCCTGGACGCCCGACGGGGACATGGTGCTCGTGCAGCTGTACCAAGAAGGGTACTCCATCCGCGAGATCGGGGAGATCCTCAACCGGACCAGCCAGTCGGTGGGGCGCCGGCTGAGCCAGCTCCGGGCTCAAGGGTACCGGCTTCCCAAGGCCGAACACCGGGCTGAGGAGTACGCCTGGCCTTCGCGGATGGGTGTCGTTCACGGGCACCTGCCCTGACCCGTCCCTCCGCTCCGCCTTCTCGGGCCTGGCCCCATGGGGCGGCCAGGCCTCCTTCCTCTCCAGGCCGTGCAGTCCTCGCCGAGTTCGGCTCCCGGTCGCGTTAGGATCCCGCCGCCCTCGCCGGCTCGTGGCCCCGCTCCGCCATCTCCTCCCGGAGGGAGCGCCGGGCAACGAGGGCCGCCTTCACGCCGATGGCCAGCACGGGGCCCAAGAGAAGTCCCACAGCCCCGAAGAAGATGATCCCCCCGTAGATGGAAAGCAGAGTGGCCACCGGATGGATGCCGATGGCCGTCCCCAACAGCCGCGGCGTGGCCATCTGGCGGGTGAGGAAGATCCCCGCGTAGAGGATCAGGAGCCCCACCGCCTCGCCCAGCCGGCCGACGGCCAGGCTGATCACTGCCCAGGGGAAGATGACGATCCCTGGGCCGACGACGGGGATCAGGTCGAGGATGCCCAGGAGGAGGCCCAGGAGGGTCCAGTAGGGTGTGCCCATCAAGAAGAGGCCCACCATGGCCAGGGAGGTGGTCATGACGGCGATGAGCATGTTGCCGTGGAGGAAGCCGATCAAGTCCTCCAGGAGCCGCTCCTGGACCCGGCGGGCGGTCCGCTGGTGGCGGGCAGGCACGAGCTCCAGCAGGCTTTCCACCAGCTGCTCCCGGTCCCGGCTGAGGAAGTAGGCGGCCATGACCGTCAACACCGCGATGACCAGGAGGCTGGGCAGGCTGGAGAGGCCGGCCAGGAGCCGCTGGACCAGGCTCTGGATGAACGCCAGGGCCTGGCGGCTGAAGTTTTCCACGCCGGCGGTGACGTAGGCGCCGATCTCCGGCGGCAGGGCCTCCACCAGCTGGTTGATGGCGGCCATCGCCTCGCCGGTGAGGAGGATCATCTGGTCCCGCAGCTCCGGCGCATGGCTGACCAGGCTGATGAGATCCCCCACCAGGCGGATAAAGATGACCGAGATGAGAATGACGGCCACCAGGATCACCAAGGAGAGGACCAGCAGGACGGCCAAAGGGCGGGGCAGGCGGGCTTTCCGCTCCACCCAGCCCACCGCCGGGTCGATGAGCATGGCCAGGAGAAAGGCCATGAAGAAGGGGAGGAGGGTGGCCCCCAGAGGCGCCCGGTAGAGGACGGCCAGGACCACGCCGGCCAGGAGCAGCCAGGTTTTCGGCTGAAGGAGGCGTTCGACCACAGTTCACCGCCCTTCGCCATCGGTGGGAGCATTATACCATGCCCGTGGTGCCCCTTCCTAGGGCTTGTCCCGCGGCGCCCGCACCGGAGGCTACAGGCCCCAGGAGTAGTAGTTGAAGAGCCCCGCCAGCCGGAAGAAGGCGTTGGTGTAGAGCATCACCCCCACCGCGGCCACCAGGGTGCCGCTGGCCAGGGAGATCCACCGGCTGTGGCGGGTGAGGCGGGGGAGCCACTCCTGGAACCGGCCAATGAGGAGGGCCATGACCAGGAAGGGCAGCCCCATGCCCAGGGAGTAGGCGAGGAGCAGGATGACGCCCTGCCAGAGGGTTTGCTGGGTCCCGGCCAGGAAGAGGATGGAGGCCAGGGCGGGTCCCACGCAGGGGGTCCAGCCCGCGGCGAAGGCCATCCCGACGGGAAAGGCCCCCAGGGGCCCCCGGGGCAGGCGCCCCAGATCGAGCCGCCGCTCCTGGTCCAGGAAGGGCATGGGGACCAGCCCCGTCAGGTAGATGCCGAAGAGGATGACCAAAATCCCCGCGAGTTTGCGGATGACGTCCTGGTAGACGAGGAGCAGGCGGCCTAGAGCCGTCGCGGTGGCGCCGAAGGCGACGAAGACGAGGGTGAAGCCCAGGATGAAGAGCACCGCCCCCGCCAGCACCCGGTGCCGGAAGCGGCTGGCGCCGCCCCCCGCGCTCAGCTCCCCCAGGCTCAAACCCGAGAGGTAGCTCACATAGGCGGGAATCAGGGCCAGAACGCAGGGCGAGACCACCGACGCGGCCCCAGCCAGGAAGGCGATGGGGAGCCCGATCTCGGTCCCAGGCACAGAAATACCCCCCTCGGGTACCAACTCATCCCATTATAGCCCGAGGGGGGATGCCGCTTCAACCCTGCCCGGCGACGGGCGCCCGTTCCCGGGCGACGACGGCCACCGTGTCCCGGGCGATGACCACCTCTTCGTCGGTGGGGATGACATAGACGGGCACCCGGCTGGCGGGCGTGGAGATGAGGGCCTCGCCCTTGGCTTGGCGGTTGGCTTCCGGATCCAACTCGACGCCCAGGTAGGTCAGCCCGGCGCAGACCATCTCCCGGACCCGGGGTGAGTGCTCGCCGATCCCGGCGGTGAAGGCGATGGCGTCCACCCCATTGAGGGCCGCGGCGTAGGCGCCGATGTACTTCCGGATCCGGTAGGTGAACATCTCCAGGGCCAGGGCAGCGCCCTCATCGCCCTGCTCCGCGCCTGCCTCGATCTCCCGCATGTCGGAGGCGGTGCCCGAGATGCCCAGCAGGCCGCTGTGCTTGTTGAGCATGGCGTCCGCCTCGGCCAGCGACAGCTCCTCCCGGGCCATGATGTAGAGGAGTGCGCCGGCGTCCACGTCGCCGGACCGAGTTCCCATCATCAGGCCTTCCAGGGGGGTGAAGCCCATGGAGGTGTCGATGGAGTGGTCCCCCAGGACCGCGGCGATGCTGGCGCCGTTGCCCAGGTGGCAGGTGATGATCTTGGGCGTCCCTTCGCCGCCCAGGAGGGTCCGGACCCGCTCAGCCACGTACCGGTGGGACGAGCCGTGGAAGCCGTACCGGCGGACGGCGTACCGCTCGTACAGAAGCCGCGGGAGTGCGTACAGGTAGGCGTGCTGAGGCATGCGCGCGTGGAAGGCTGTGTCGAAGACGGCCACCTGCGGCACTCCCGGCAGGAGCCCTTCGGCCGCCTCGATCCCCGACAGGTTGTGGGGATTGTGGAGGGGCGCCAGCTCCGTCAGCTCCCGGATGGTCGCCTTCACCTCCGGCGTCACCAGGACCGACTCCTGGAAAGCCTCGCCCCCGTGGACCACCCGGTGGCCCACCGCGCCGATCTCGTCAATCCGCTCCAAGACGGCTGTGCCCCGTTCCTGGTCGGTGAGCAGGCGGAGCACCTGCTGAATGGCCGTGGTGTGGTCCAGGATCTCCTGCTGGAGCTGGTACGGCTCCCGCCCCGGAACCCGGTGGGTGACCAGCGCATCCTCCATGCCGATCCGCTCCACCTGGCCCGAGGCCAGGACCGTCTCCGCGGGCATGTCGTACAGCTTGTACTTCACCGACGAACTGCCCGAGTTCAGAACAAAAACCTTCACAGTGTCCACCCCCATGCCGGCTCTCCGGCCCCCTCCGGGTCATCCTCCCGTTCTGTGGCCTCACCCGTCGACCCGGCGTCCCTCTTCATCATAACGGAAAAAGCCTTGGCCTGTCTTGACACCCAGGTTGCCCGCCCGGACGTACTTCTTGAGCAGCGGGCACGGGCGGAACTTGACATCACCGTACTCCCGGAAGAGCCGCTCCATGGCCACCAGGACCGAATCCAAGCCCATGCGGTCCGCCATCTCCAAGGGCCCCATGCGGAAGCGGTAGCCCAGGCGCATGGCGGTGTCGATGTCCTCCGGCGAGGCGACCCCCTCCATGACGCAGTACATGGCCTCGTTGAGCAGGGGCATGATCAGCCGGGTGGTGACGTACCCGGGCGACTCGTAGACCTCCACGGGCACCTTGGCCGCCTTCTCCATCAGCGTCCGGGCCCGCTGGACGCTGGCCTCCGACGTGTGCAGGCCCCGGATGATCTCCACAATGGGCATCTCCGTCACCGGGTTGACGAAGTGCAGGCCCAGGACCCGCTCGGGGTGTTGGGTGACGGCCGCCAATTCGGTGATGCTCAAGGTGGAGGTGTTGCTGGCGAGAAGCTGCTCCGGCGATGATTGGGCGTCCAGCTGGCGGAAGAGCGCCTTCTTCACCTCGAGGTCTTCGGTGACCGCCTCGATCACCAGCTCCGCCGGGGCGACGGCCTCCAGCGAGAGGGTGGGCGAAATCCGCTTGAGGATCACCCGCTTCTCGGCCTCGGTGATCGCCCATTTCTCCAGACGTTGATCCAAGCGGGTCTCGATGGTCTCCATCGAGCGCTTGAGGGCCGCGCCATCCACGTCCACCAGGATCACATCAAAACCCTGCTGGGCGAGGTGCTGCGCGAGGCTCGTCCCCATCGTACCCGCACCCACCACTCCCACGCGCGGTGCTGCCACCCCGCTCCCTCCTGACAACCGTTGGTGTTTTCGATTGAGGCTGTTCCCTCACGGTCTTATTCTGTAGGTGCGCCCGCTCTCCCCTCCTGGGCTGAAGGAGATGGGGAGGGCTGGCACGAATCACGTGGGCAACGCCGGCCCGGATCATCTTGCCGCCCCCGAACCTGCTGACTTCGAGCCCCAGCCCTGGGAGGAGGTTGGTCGCGTGCCCCACGTCCGACCCTTTCGCGCCGTCCGCTACGACCCGGAGCGCGCCGGGCCCCTGGAGGCGGTTCTTGCGCCGCCCTACGACGTCATCGACCCGGACCTGCAGGATCGCCTCTACCGGCGGAGTCCCCAGAACATCGTGCGGCTCGTCCTGGGGAGGACCTTTCCCGGCGATGGGCCCACAAATAATCAGTATACCAGAGCGGCCGCGCTCTACCGCCGGTGGCGGCAGGCGGGGATCCTCCGCCTGGAGGCCGAGCCCGCCCTCTACCTCTACGCCCAGCGGTACCAGGTCGGAGATGGGGAGCGGCTCACTTGGGGATGGGTGGTCGCGGCCCAGGTGGAGGCCCTGGGTGCCGGGCGCTTCCTGCCCCATGAGGCCACCCTCCCCGGGCCCAAGGCCGACCGGCTCGCCCTCTGGAGCGAGACCCGGGCCATCTTCAGTCAGGTCTTCGGCCTGTACCACGCGCCCGATGAGGCGGAGCGGGCCCTGGCCTTCCGGCTGATGGCCGGCGAGCCCCTGGAGCGCTCCGTGGATGATGACGGGGTGGAGCACCAAGTCTGGGTCCTCCCCGCCGGCCCGGACCAAGCGCGGCTCATTGCCGCCCTGGCCCCCCAAACGGTCGTCTTGGCCGACGGCCACCACCGCTTTGAGACGGCCCTAGCTCTGGCTCAGGGCCCCTTGGGCCGCCTCCCCGGGGCGGGGAGGGTGCCCATGTGGCTCGTCAACACCGCCTTGGCCCCCGTCACCGTGCTGCCCACCCACCGGGTCTTGCTGGCGGCCGAGGGCCTCCCCTCGTGGGACGAGCTCCTCCGCCTGGCCCAGGACGCCTTCCAGGTGGAGCGGCTGCCGGGATCGCCCGAGCCGCAGGGCGGTGGGGCAGGGGAGCCGGCCGACGCCCAGACCGTCCACCTCCTGGGTCCCGATGGGACGGCGTGGCGGCTCAGGCCCCGCGCCCAGGCGTCGGGGGATCTGGCGGTGGTGGCTCTCCACCGAGAGCTCCTGGACCCCATCCTCCAGCGGGCGGGGGGAAGCCAGGCGGCGGGGGCCGAGCGGTGGCTCCGGTTCACCCACCAGGCGGGCGAGGCCCGGCGCTGGCTGGCGGAAGGGCGAGGGGTGGCCGCCTTCCTCCTCCCGGCCTTGGAAGGGGAGGCGGTTCGCCAGGCCGCGGTGACGGTGGGCCGGCTCCCCCAGAAGAGCACCTACTTCTACCCGAAGGCCCCCAGCGGTCTCCTCATCTATGACCTGGAGGAGAGTCTCGGGTAAGATGGTACAGGCAGGCCCGCGCCTGCCGGATCCGCCGCGGTAACAGGCGAGGAGGCATGCATGTGACCCAAACGCCCTGGCATCCCCAGATCGTGCAAGAAGCCCTGACCTTCGATGACCTCCTGTTGGTGCCGGCCTACTCGGAGGTTTTGCCCACCGAGGTTTCGACCGCCACCCGCTTCTCCAGGAACATCCGGCTGAACATTCCCATCGTCAGCGCCGCCATGGATACGGTGACCGAGGCCCGCATGGCCATCGCCGTCGCCCGGGAAGGGGGCATTGGCGTCATCCACCGGAACCTGCCCCCGGAGGTCCAGGCGGGCGAGGTGGACAAGGTGAAGCGGTCGGAGAGCGGCATCATCGTCGACCCCATCAGCCTCACCCCCGATCGCCCGGTGCGGGAGGCCCTGGACCTGATGGCCCGCTACCGGATCTCGGGGGTGCCCATCGTCGACGAGGAGAACTCCCTGGTGGGTATCCTGACCAACCGGGATCTGGTTTTTGAAGAGGATTTCGAGCAGCCCATCGCGCGGGTGATGACGCCCGCGGAGAAGCTGATCACCGCGCCGGTGGGCACCTCCCTGGAGGAGGCCAAGCGGATCCTCCACCGGCATAAGATTGAGAAGCTCCCCTTGGTGGACAAGGATTTCAAGCTGAAGGGGCTCATCACCATCAAGGATATTGACAAGGCCCGGAAGTACCCCCTGGCCGCCAAGGACGACAAGGGGCGCCTCCGGGTGGCGGCCGCCATCGGCACCGACGAGGGCGCCCGGGAACGGGCGGAGCTCCTGGTGGAGGCGGGCGTGGACGCCATCGTCTTGGACACGGCCCACGGCCACTCCCGCCGCGTCATCGAGATGGTCCGCTGGTTGAAAGAGCGCTTCGGCGACCGGGTGGACGTGGTGGCGGGCAACGTGGCCACCGCCGAGGGGGCTGAGGACCTGGCCAAGGCGGGCGCCGACGCCATCAAGACCGGCGTCGGTCCCGGCTCCATCTGCACCACCCGGGTGGTCTCGGGGGCGGGCATGCCCCAGATGACCGCCATCTGGGAGACGGTGCGGGCCGCCTCCAAGTACGGCCTCCCCGTTATCGCCGACGGGGGCATCCGCTACTCGGGCGACATCACCAAGGCCCTGGCCGCGGGGGCTGAATCGGTCATGCTGGGCGGTCTCCTGGCGGGGACCGACGAGAGCCCCGGCGAGGTTGAGATCCATCAGGGGCGGCGCTACAAGGTGTACCGGGGCATGGGCTCCATCGGGGCCATGCGGGCCGGGAGCCGGGACCGGTACTTCCAGGAGAAGGAGCGGAAGCTGGTCCCCGAGGGGATTGAGGGCCGGGTGCCCTACAAGGGCCCTGTGGCGGAGGTGATCTACCAGCTGGTGGGCGGCCTGCGGGCCGGAATGGGGTACGTGGGGGCGCCCGATCTGGAGACCTTGCGCCGGACGGCCCGGTTCGTGCGGGTGACCACGGCCAGCATCCGGGAGAACCATCCCCACGACGTGGAGATCGCCAAGGAGGCGCCCAACTACCAGCTGGAGCGGTAAGGCGGTGAGCAGGTGTCCGCCGGCTCACCGGGTGGGCGGCTTGGGAAGGGGGGAGCAGGGTGGCGGCGTGGCGGGTGGCCCGGGTGATGGGCATTCCCATCGAGATCCACGCCTCGTGGACCATTGTGTTCGCGTTCTTGGGGAGCAGCCTGAGCCTCGGCTACTTTCCCTTGGCCTACCCGGGGCAGAGCGGCCTGGTCTACGGCATTCTCGGCGTGGTGACCACCCTTCTGGTCTTCGCCTCCCTGCTCCTCCACGAGCTGAGCCACTCCCTGGTCGCCCGGGAGCACAACCTGCCCATCGCCCGCATCACCCTCTTCATCTTCGGGGGCGTGGCCCACGCCCGGGGGGAGCCTCCCGGTCCCCGGGCTGAGTTCCGGATCGCCATCGCCGGCCCCTTGGCCAGCCTCCTGGTGGCGCTGCTGGCCCGGCTCGTCCAGGAAGGGGCCCGGATCGGGGGGCTGGGGCAGGGTCTGGAGGCGGTGGCGGGTTACCTCTACGGGGTCAACCTAATGCTCGCTTTGGTCAACTTGGTCCCTGCCTTTCCCCTGGACGGCGGCCGGATCCTCCGGGCCCTCCTCTGGTCCCGCACGGGCAGCCTCCTCCGGGCCACCCGCTGGGCCGCCCGCCTGGGGCGCGGCTTCGCCCACCTGCTGATCCTGGCCGGGCTCTTCCTGGTCTTCTTTGGTCCCTGGCTCAACGGGCTCTGGTTCGTCTTCTTGGGCTGGTTCCTGCTCCAGGCGGCCCAGGGGAGCGAGGTCAACGTGGAGCTGACCGAGACCTTGCGGGGGCTGACGGTGGCCGACGTGATGGAGCCCCAGTTCCTGGCCGTCCGGCGGGAGATGCCCTTGGATCACTTCGTGGACCGGTACCTGACCCGGTCCAGCCAGGAGGTCTTCCCGGTGATGGATGGGGCCGTCCCCCTGGGTGTGGTGGGCCTGAGCGAGATCCGCCAGGTGGCCCGGGAGGAGTGGCCCCAGACCACGGTCCAGAGCGTCCGCCGGCCTCTGGAGCCCCTCCAGCTCGTGGCGCCCAGCCTGCCCGCCATGGAGGCGGCCCGCCGCCTGGCCGTGACCGGCACGCCCCTCCTGGTGGTGGAGGATGGCCAGCTGGTGGGCCTGGTGACCGCCCGCGGCCTGAGCCGCCTGATCGACATCCGGCGCGAGGTCTTGATGGCCCGCTGAGGCCCGCCAGGGCCCGGCGCCGAGCCCGAGGGGAGGATGAGCCTGTGGAGCTGATCCTGGGTGAGTACCGCCTTCCACTTGGCCAGCGCACCTATGTGATGGGGATCCTGAATGTGACGCCCGACTCCTTCTCCGACGGCGGCCAGTACCTGGACCCGGGCCGGGCGGTGGCTCGGGGTCTGGAGATGGTGGCCCAAGGGGCGGATCTGATCGATGTGGGCGGGGAGTCAACCCGCCCCGGGGCCGAGCCGGTCCCCGTGGAGGAGGAGCTCCGGCGGGTGATCCCCGTCATCCGCCGTCTCGCCCGGGAGGTCCGGGTGCCCATCTCCATCGACACCTACAAGGCCCGGGTGGCGGAGGCGGCCGTGGACGCAGGCGCCCGCCTCCTCAACGACATCTCCGCCGGCCGCTTCGACCCCGAGATGCCCCGGCTGGCCGCCCGGACAGGCCTCCCCTTGGTGGTCATGCACATGAAAGGGACCCCCCGGACCATGCAGGAGGCGCCCTGGTACGAGGATGTGGTGGGCGAGGTGGATCAGTTCTTCCGGGAGCGGATCCAGGCCCTGACCGAGGCGGGGGTGGCTCGGGAGCAGCTCATCCTCGATCCCGGCCTGGGCTTTGGCAAGCGGACCCAGGACAACCTGGTCCTGCTGGGCCAGCTGGGGCGGTTCCGCCACTGGGGCCTGCCCCTCCTGGTGGGCCCCTCCCGCAAGTCCTTCCTGGGCGAGGTCCTGGGCACGCCGCCCCAGGATCGCCTGGAGGGAACCCTGGCCGCGGTGGTGACGGCCGTGGTGCAGGGGGCCGACCTGGTCCGGGTCCACGACGTGGAGGCCATCGACCGGGCCCGGCGGGTGGTGGACGCGTTGGTCCGCGCCGATCCGGTCGCCGCGGCGGCCGCCCAGGGCGGGGAGAACCGATGAAGGAGCCGTCGCGGACCGCCGGAGTCCGCCGGGCCTTCCTGGGCCTGGGGTCCAACCTGGGGGATCGGCAGAGGTTCCTGGAGACGGCCCTGGCCCGGATCGACCAGCTCCCGGCCACCGCCCTCCGGCGGACCAGCAGCCTCTACGAGACGGAGCCGTGGGGTGGGGTGCCCCAGCCGGCCTACTTGAATCTGGTAGCGGAGATCGAGACGGGCCTGGGTCCCGAGGCTTTGCTGGCTGAGGTGTTGCGCATCGAAAGGGAGATGGGGCGGGTCCGCACCGTGCGTTGGGGCCCCCGGATCATCGACGTGGATCTGCTCTGGATGGAGGGCGAAGCGCGCCAGACGCCGGAGCTCACCCTTCCCCACCCGCGTCTGGTGGAGCGGGCCTTCGTCCTGGTCCCCCTGGCCGAGCTGGATGCCCACCTGCTGGTCCGAGGGCGCCCGGTGGCCGCCTGGCTCGCCGAGCTGCCCCGCTCCGAGGGGGATGTGGTCCGGGTGTCTGGGCCCCTCCGGCCGGGCTTCAGGTCTTGATGAACTGGTCCACGTTGAGGACGAAGACGGTGGCCCCGCCCGACTCGATCTCGATGGGCATGCTCACCGAGGTGGGCAGTTCCGGTGAGGGTTGGGGCAAGAGCCGCTTCTGCCGGGTGCAGATCCGCCGGATGGTGGTGAGCACGGGCTCCACCTGATCATCCTCCACCCCGATGAGGAGGGTGGTGTTGCCCCGCAGGAGGAACCCACCCGTGGAGGCGAGCTTGGTGGCCTGGAAGCCCTGCTCCACCAAGGAGTCCATCAAGGGGCTGGCGCTTTCGTCCTCGACCACCGCGAGGATCAGCTTCATGGTCATAACCCCTTTCCGCCCAGGGTGCCCCTCACCTATTGGCCGTCGAGCGGCCAGGCTCCTCCCCGGGCCCACCGTCGGGCCCTCTCTGATCGGGCAGGAATCTGTCCCCCAACAGGGAATAGATCTCAATACGCATCGTGGCAAGAGTGGCGCTTGCGGCTCTGGGAGGAAGGGGTCGACCGCTCGTGGAGCGAGCGTTCCGTGTCGTAGCAGCTGGCCTCATCGCCATGTTCATCCTCTTGGCCTGGGCGATCGTGGCCATTCCAGGCAGCCTCTTGGTCAAACTAATCCTGTTCTTCGTCCTCACCGCGTCCGCCTTCGGCATCACCCTGGTGATGACCACCGAGAGCCCGGTGGCCGATGCGGTCCTCAGGCCGCCCTGGGCTGACGAGGCGGCGGGCGGGCCCGCGCCCAGCGACGACGACGGGGCTGGGGCGCCGGCGGCCAAGCCCGTCCGGGCTCGGGCTCGACGGGCCGCCGAGGAGGGCGGCGACGGGGAGCCGGTTGGGGCCCCCGCGGCCGGGCGGGCCCAGGGCGATGAGGCTCCCGGCAGCTGAGGGCGGTTCGGTCCCGGCCCGGTCCGTGGGGCGCGTCTTGCCAGACGGAACAGGTCTTGCCGGCTGGCGATAATAGATGGTATTCTGACATAGAGTAGGGTGGACTCAATGCAGAGGTCTCCGGCTTGGCCGGAGTGGGCGCGGGCGACCGGACGCCCGCATCATCGTGGGCTGGATTGTGCCACGGTTCACATACTGGGGGCGAGTCGTCGTGGAGGCGTATCTGCCGGTCCTCATCTACTTGGGCGTGGCCGCGGCCGTTCCGCTGCTCATCACCGGTCTCATCGAGGCGATGGCCCGGCGCCGGCGCCCCCGGCACGATGACCCGCAGAAGTACCTCACCTATGAGAGCGGCTATCCCACCCCGCCCATCCCCGGGAGGATCCCCATCAAGTTCTACCTGATCGCCATGCTCTTTGTCGTCTTCGATGTGGAGGCGGCCGTCTTCTACCCGTGGGCCGTCAACCTGCGGGCACTGGGGGTCTTCGGCCTCTGGGAAGTGGTGGCCTTCGTCCTGGTGCTGGCGGTGGGCTACGCCTACGTCTGGAAGAGGGGGGGATTCCAGTGGAAGTGACCAACGAGCCGTTCTTGGTCACCCGGCTGGACCAGTTCGCGCGGTGGGCCCAGAAGTCATCCCTGTGGCCCCTCACCTTCGGCCTGGCCTGTTGTGCCATCGAGATGATGAACATGGTCTCCCCCCGATACGACGCCGCCCGGTTCGGCGCCGAGGTTTTCCGGGCGTCGCCCCGCCAGGCCGACCTGCTCATCGTCTCGGGGCGGCTCTCCCACAAGATGGTGCCGGTGATCCGGCAGATCTACGCGCAGATGCCGGAGCCCAAGTGGGTGGTGGCCATGGGGGCCTGCGCGTCCAGCGGCGGCATCTTCGACAACTACGCCATCGTCCAGGGTGTGGACCAGGTGATCCCCGTCGACGTCTACGTGCCCGGATGCCCGCCCACCCCGGACGCCGTCCTCCACGCGGTCCTCAGGCTTCAGGAGGAGATCGTCCAGGGGGACCCGCAGGCGGGGGTGATCCGCCGCCATGGGTGACCCGCGCGTCCGTCCCCCCGGGGCGCCGCCCGGAGGGGGGGCGGCCAGCCCCGCTCCCTGGCTGGAGGCGATCCTGGCCGCGGCCCCTGGCCAGGTGGAGCGGCTTGAACCTTGCTACGGCATCGAAAGCCTCCGGGTGGCGCCTACCGCCCTGCTGGCGGTCGCTGACTCGATCCGGGAGGCCGGCTTCACCATGTGCCTGGATGTGGGCGGGGTCGACTACCTGCCCCGGCAGCCCCGTTTCGAGGTGGTCTACCACTTCCTGGCCCTCCAGGGCGACGGCCGGCCCGAGCAGCCGCGACGCCTCCAGCTGCGGGTGCCCGTCCCGGAGGAGGCGCCGGAGGTGCCTTCCATCGCCCACCTCTGGCCTTCGGCCAACTGGGCTGAGCGGGAGGTGTATGACCTCTTCGGGATCCGCTTTACGGGCCACCCCGACCTGCGGCGGATCCTGATGCCCGATGACTGGGAGGGTCATCCCCTCCGGAAGGATTACCCCCTGCGGGGCCCCCGGGATCGGGCGGCGGCCACCTTGCCCCAGGGGGAGCAGTTCGATTTTCTCCAGGCCCGGCGGCCCCAGCCCCTGGCCCACGCCCGTGGGGGCTGGCGACCCGACCCGGGAGCCGGCGGCAGCGAGGCGGAGGGGAGGGATGGCCATGATGGCGCGGGAGCCTGAACCGTTGGCGCCCAGCCCTGCCGAGGGGACGGCCCGGCAGGAGGTGGAGGCTTTGGCCCTTGCCCCGCTCCCCAAGGACCAAGAGGCGCCGCTCGAGGAGCGGCTCACCCTCAGCATCGGCCCCCACCATCCCAGCACCCACGGGGTTCTCCGGGTGGTGGTGGAGCTGGAGGGGGAGACGGTGGTGAAGGCCACCCCCGAGATCGGGTTCCTCCATACGGGCATCGAGAAGAACGCGGAGTACCTCCTCTGGCAGCAGGCCATCACCGTCCTGGACCGGATGGACTACCTCTCGCCCCTCTCCAACAACCTGGGCTACGTTCTGGCGGTGGAGAAGCTCCTGGGCCTGGAGGTGCCCGAGCGGGCCCGGGTGGTCCGGGTGATCCTCGCGGAACTCCAGCGGATCGCCAGCCATCTGGTCTGGTTGGGAACCACCGCCCTCGATCTCGGTGCCCAGAGCGTCTACTTCTACGCCTTTGAGCTGCGGGAGGGGATCCTGGACCTCTTTGAGGAGGCCAGCGGGGCCCGGATGAACCCCAGCTACTTCCGGGTCGGGGGGCTGGCCCAAGACCTGCCCGAGGACTGGGAGGCGATGGCCCGGGCCTTCCTGGCCAAGTTCCCCAAGCGGATGGCCGAGTTCCGGGCCCTGTTGGATCGGAACCCCATCTGGATTGACCGGACCAAGGGGATCGGGGTGTTGACGGCCCAACAGGCCATAGCCCTGGGGCTGACGGGGCCCCTCCTGCGGGCGTCAGGCGTCAACTACGATGTCCGCCGGGCTTTCCCCTACTGCGGCTACGAGCGGTACGAGTTTGAGGTGCCCCTGGGGACCCAAGGGGACGCGTACGACCGGTACCTGGTCCGGATGCGGGAGATGGAGGAGAGCGCCCGCATCGTCGAGCAGGCTCTGGCTGAACTGGAGCCCGGGCCGGTGATGGTGGACGACCGGAAGATCGCCCTGCCGCCCAAAGAGGAGCTCAAGGTGAGCATGGAGGCGTTGATCCACCACTTCAAGCTGGTAGCCCACGGCTTCGAGGTGCCTGCGGGGGCCGTCTATCAGGCCATCGAGTCGCCCCGGGGCGAGATCGGCTTCTATGTCGTCTCCAGCGGCGGCACCAGGCCCTGGCGGGTTCGGGTCCGGCCGCCTTCGTTCTACAACGTGCAGGCCATCCCGGCCATGGCCGAAGGCCACCTGGTGGCCGACCTGGTGGCAATCCTGGCCACCATCGACCCTGTCTTTGGCGAGGTGGACCGATGATGGAGAAGCAGGCCGTGTCGTGGGTCGTGGAGCGGCACGAGGAGATCGAGGCCCTCATCAACCGGTATCCCGAACGGCGGTCGGCGGTCCTCCCCCTCCTGCACCTGGCTCAGGAGGCCCGGGGGTACCTGGCCACCGAGGATGTGGAGGCGGTGGCCGAGCTGGTCGGCATGACCCCCTCGGAAGTGACCGGCATCGTCTCCTTCTACTCCCTGCTCCACCGGCAGCCCCGGGGCCGGTACACCCTCACCCTTTGTCAGAACCTGCCCTGCGTGCTCGCGGGCGCGGAGGCCCTGGCCCAGCACCTGCGGCAGAGGCTGGGGATCGCGCCGGGTGAGACCACACCCGACGGGCTCTTGACCTTGGAGGAGACCCACGAGTGCCTGGCCGCCTGCGACGGGGCGCCGGTAGTGCAGGTGAACCTGGAGTACGCCACCCACATGACCCCCGAGAAGGTGGACCGGCTCCTGGAGGCCCTCCGGGCGGCCAGCCAAGAGGCGGCGGCCCCAGACGGGGAGGAGGATGATGCCGGTGGCCTTTGAACCGGTCCTCACCCGGGGCATCGGGGAGCTGGACCTGACGGACCTGAAGGTGTACCGGGCCCAGGGGGGCTACCAGGCCCTGGAGAAGGCCCTGCGGGAGCTGGCGCCCGGCGACGTGGTGCAGATGGTGACCGACTCGGGCCTCCGGGGCCGGGGCGGGGCCGGGTTCCCCGCCGGGAAGAAGTGGAGCTTCCTCCCCGACGACGGGCGTCCCCGGTACTTGGTCTGCAACGCGGACGAAAGTGAGCCCGGCACCTTCAAGGACCGGCTCTTGATCGAGCACCATCCCCACCAGCTGATCGAGGGCATCGTCCTGGCCGCTTATGCGGTCCAGGCGGTCCAAGCCTTCATCTACCTGCGGGGCGAGTTCCTGGAGGGGTACCGGGTGCTCCAGCGGGCGTTGGCCCAGGCCCGGGATGCAGGATACGTGGGCCGGAACATCCTGGGGAGCGGCTTCGATCTGGAGATCGTCGTCCACCGGGGCGCCGGCGCGTACATCTGCGGCGAGGAGACGGGACTCCTCTCCTCGCTGCAGGGGGGCCGGGGCGAGCCCCGGCTGAAGCCTCCCTTCCCGGCGGTGGCGGGCTTGTACGGGATGCCCACGGTGGTCAACAACGTGGAGACCCTCTCGTGCGTGCCCCACATTGTCGCCCGGGGTCCCGAGTGGTTCCGCTCCATCGGCCCCGAGACGAGCCCGGGGCCCAAGATCTTCTCCGTCTCGGGCCACGTGGTCCGGCCCGGCAACTACGAGCTTCCCATGGGGGTGCCCCTGGCGGAGCTGATCTTCGAGCATGCGGGGGGCCTCCGGCCGGGCCGGCGGGTGAAGGCGGTCCTCCCGGGCGGGGGCTCCTCCCCGGCCCTAACCGCCGACCACCTGGACGTGCCCCTGGATTTCGATTCGGTCGCCCAGGCCGGCTCCATGCTGGGCTCAGGCGCGGTCATGGTCCTGGACGACACCACCTGTATCGTGAAGGCAGCCTACGTCCTGGCCCGGTTCTTTGCCGCCGAATCCTGCGGCCAGTGTACCCCCTGCCGGGAGGGGACCAGCTGGGTGGCCCGGATCCTGGGCCGGATCGAGGCGGGGCAGGGCCGGCCGGAAGACCTGGAGGTCTTGAAGAGCCTGCCCGGGCAGATGGCCGGGCGGACCATCTGCCCCTTCTCCGATGCCTCTGTCGGTTTTCTCAGCTCCACCCTCATCCACTTTGAGGACGAGTACCTGGCCCACATCGAGCGGGGGGCCTGCCAGGTTCGGGAGGTGCGTTCGGCGTGAGCGGCGAGCGGGTCAGCCTCACCATCGACGGCCGGGCCGTGCAGGTGCCGCCGGGAACCCTGGTGCTCGATGCGGCGCGCCAGGCGGGCGTGGAGATTCCCGTCTTCTGCTCGCACGACCAGCTGGATCCCGTGGCGGTCTGCCGGATCTGCCTGGTGGAGGTGGAAGGGTCCCGGAAGTTGGTCCCCGCCTGCAGCGAGCGGGTGCGGGAGGGGATGGTGGTCCGGACCGACACCCCCCAGGTGGCCGAGGCCCGGAAGAGCGTTCTGGAGTTCCTCTTGATCAACCACCCCCTCGACTGCCCTGTTTGCGATAAGGGCGGGGAGTGTGATCTCCAGGACCTGACCTACCAGTACGGGCCCGCCTTGAGCCGGCTGGCCGACGCCAAGATGCGCAAGCCCAAGGCGGTGGACCTGGGGCCTTTCATCGTCCTGGACGAGGAGCGGTGCATCCTCTGCCGGCGATGCACCCGCTTCGACCACCAGGTGGCCCAGGAGCGGACCCTGGTGGTGGGCCAGCGGGCCCATGAGGCCCTCATCACCACTGCCGAGGGGGTGCCCTACGCCTCGGTCTTCTCCGGCAACACCATCGAGCTCTGCCCCGTGGGGGCCCTCACCTCCAAGTTCTACCGCTTCCGGGCCCGGCCCTGGGACCTGGTCCGGGTGGATGAGATCTGCCACGGCTGCCCCGTGGGCTGCCATATCCAGCTTCACTTCCGGGCCAACGTGGAGGGGGCCCGGCTCGAGCGGGTGGTGAGCCGCCCCTTTGAGCCCATCGATGACGGTTGGCTCTGCGACCGGGGGCGGTTCAACTACGGCTTCGTCCAGTCGCCCGAACGGATCGCCCAGCCCCTGGTCCGCCCCCTGGGGGCGCCCCGGGGCACCCTGGTCCCCACCAGCTGGGAGGAGGCCTTCCGGCGGGTGGTGGGCCGCCTCCAGGAGGTGCTGGCCACCCAGGGACCCCAGGGGGTGGGCTTCATCGGCGGCGGCCGCCTGACCAACGAGGAGGCCTACCTCCTCCAGCGCCTGGCCCGGCAGGTGGTGGGCACGGAGAACGTCGATCACCGGGTGGCCGGTGAAGCGGCCGCCTCCCTCGATGTGGCTCCGGGCCGGATCACCGACCTGGACCGGGCGGCGGTCATCCTGGTGGTGGGGGCCCATCCGGGCCAGAGCGCGCCGGTGGTCGACCTGCGGATCCGGCGGGCGGCGGCCCGCCAGGGCGCCCTCCTCCTCACTCTGGGTCCCGTCGATCCGGAGCTGCGGGTGCCGCACCAGTTCCTGCCCGCGGCGCCGGGCCACCTGGCCGACAGGCTGGAGGCCCTCGCCCAAAGCTTGGCAGGCGGCGGGGAAGGCGTGCCGCCCCGGGTGGCCCAGGAGCTCCACGAGCGGGAGGGCTTGCTGGTCGCCCTCTGGGACGGCCGGGAGGCGGCGGCCGGCCGGGCCCTGGCCGCGTTCCTCCAGACCTGGCAGGCCCAGGGGCGGGAAGCCAGGCTGCTGGTGGTGGGCGATCAGGCCAACAGCCGGGGGGCGGAAGCCGCGGGCCTGCGGCCCGACCTCCTGCCCGGCTACCGGCTGGCGGCCGATCCCGAGGCCCGCCGGCAGGCGGGGCTGGCGCCCGAGCCGGCGGCTCCGGGGCTCTCCACCCAGGCCATGCTGGAGCACGCGGTTGCGGGCCGGCTGGGCTTCCTCTACCTGGTGGGGGCCAACCTGGTGGAGACCTTCCCCGACCGGGCCCTGGCGACGGCGGCCCTCGAGAGCGAGGCCTTCGTGGTCGTCCAGGACCTCTTCCTGACGGAGACTGCCCGCCTGGCGGACGTGGTCCTGCCCGCCGCTCCCTTCACCGCCCGCGCGGGCCACCTGACCAACCTGGAGGGCCGGGTGCAGGCGACAGGCCCCCGGAGCACCGACCCGGCCGCGGGGCTCCCGGTGGAGGCCTGGACCGACGGCCAGATCTTCGAGCACCTGGGGGAGGCCCTCCAGGGCCGGCCCCTGGTGGCGGGGGCGGGGGAGCTGGCGACGGCCTTGGCCGCGGCCGGTCTGGGCTCTGGAACCTTCGCCGGCGCCCTGCCGGTGGCCCTGTTGCACGAGGCGTCGGACGGGAGCCCGACACCCTCGGGTTCTGGCGAAGGCTTGGTCGCCGCCCCCTTGCCGACCATCCACGGCGGCGGGGGCACCAGCCGCTTCGACCGGGCGTACGGGGAGCGGCGGCCCCTAGCGGCGGTGGTCTACCTCAACCCGGAGGATGCCCAGCGCTGGGGCGTCGTGCCGGGCGACCGGGTGGGGCTGGAGGCAGGGGATGGGGTGGTGGAGGCGGAGGTCCAGGTCACCCGGCGGGTGATGGCGGGGGTCCTGGGGGTCCCCCGGGGGGTACCAGGTCTGGCCTGGAACCGCCTGACGGGCGCGGGCCGGGTGCGGGTCCGGGGCCGGCTCCTGGAGGAGGTGGGCTGAGGTGGAGGCGTGGTGGCTGCTCCTCGTCAAGTCGGTGGGGCTGGTGCTTCTCCTCTTCCTGATCTTCGCCTACCTGATGCTCTTCGAGCGGAAGTTCCTGGGCTTCTTCCAGCTCCGGCACGGGCCCAACCGGACGGGCCCCTGGGGGCTCCTCCAGCCCTTCGCCGACGCGGTGAAGCTGGTCTTCAAGGAGGACATCATCCCCGCCTCGGCTGACCGGCTCATCTACCGGCTGGCGCCCATGATCAGCCTCTTTGTCGCCTTGGCCGCCTACGTGGTCATCCCGGTGGCGCCCTCCAGCGGCTCCTTCCGGTGGGGGATCGCCGACCCCAACGCGGGCCTGCTGCTCCTTCTGGCCATCCTCTCCCTGGGCGTCTACGGGATCGCCCTGGGCGGGTGGGCCTCCCAGGGGAAGTACACCCTCTTGGGCGCCCTGCGCTCCACGGCCCAGGCCATCAGCTACGAGCTGGCCATGGCCATGAGCCTGGTGGGGGTGCTCATCCTGGCCGGGTCGGTCCGGCTCGACGACATCGTGGCCGCCCAGGCCCGGGTGCCCTTCATCGTCCTCCAGCCCGTGGGCGCCCTCATCTTCCTGATCTGCATCGTCGCCGAGACCAACCGGGCACCCTTCGACCTGCCCGAGGGGGAGACGGAGCTGGTGGGCGGCTACCACACTGAGTACTCGGGCCTCCGCTTCGCCATGTACTACATGGCCGAGTACATCAACATGATTGTCATGGCCAGCCTCCTGACCCATCTCTACCTGGGCGGCTGGCACGGCCCGCTCCTGCCGCCCGTGGTCTGGTTTGCCCTGAAGGTGGCCGCCGTCCTCTTCCTCTTCATCTGGCTGCGGGCCACCTTGCCCCGCTTCCGCTACGATCGGCTGATGAGCTTCGGATGGAAGGTGCTGCTGCCGCTCGCGGCCCTCAACCTCTTGGTGACCGCGGCCGTGGTGGTGCTGGCATAGGGGGGATCGCCGTGCTCAAGGAGCTGGTCATCGGTCTGGAGACCACCCTGAAGAACTTTTTCCGGCCCAAGGTGACCATCGCCTACCCGGAGGAGAAGAAGCCCCGGTCTGAGCGGTTCCGGGGCCGGCACGAGCTCCGGCGGTACGCCAACGGGCTGGAGATGTGCATTGGCTGCGAGCTCTGCCAGGTCGCCTGCCCGGCCAACGCCATCACGGTCCAGGCGGCGGAGAACGACCCGGCCAATCCCCGCTCGCCGGGCGAACGGTACGCCTACGAGTGGCGGGTCGACTTGCTCCGGTGCATCTTCTGCGGCTTCTGCGAGGAGGCGTGCCCCACCGGCGCGCTCCGCCTCACCCAGGAGTTCGAGCTGGCCGACGTGACCCGGCAGAGCCTGGTCTGGGGCCGGGAGAAGCTGGTCTCGGACCAACGGACCGACATCCCCGTGCCGGAGGCGGTCTACCCCGAGTTCCGGGGGCACCAGCCCCTGGCGGTGATCCAGCCGGGCGCCCAGGGGCGTGGGGAAGCATGATGGTCCTCTTCTTCCTCCTGGGAAGCCTGATGGCGGTGGCGGGCGCTTCGGGCGTGGTGGTGGCCCGGAAGCCGGTCCACGGCGTGATCGGCATGATCCTCAACTTCTTGGGCCTGGCCCTCCTCTACGTGAGCCTGCAGGCCGAGTTCCTGGCCGTGGTCCAGATCATCGTCTACGCGGGCGCGGTGATGGTCCTCTTCCTCTTCGTGGTCGCGCTCTTGACCGCGCACGCCAAACCCCCTGCCATGGGTCCCAGCCCCTTACGGGGCCAGGGATGGCGGGCCGGGCTGGTGGCGGTCCTGCTGCTGACCGCCCTGCTGCCGGTGGGGGTGGTTGTCCCGGGCCGGGCCGAGCCCTGGGAGGGCGACTTCGGCGGGGTGGTCCGGTTCGGTCAGGAGCTGTTGACCACTCATCTGCTGGCCTTTGAGGCCCTGGCCCTGGTCCTGATGGTGGCCGTGATCGGGGTGGTCATCCTGGTGGGCCGCCCGCCCCAAAGGCGGCGGGGCGCCCGGGGCGAGGGGGGGTCGTGAGATGCCGCTGGCTGCCTACCTCTTGGTCAGTCTGGTCCTCTTCGTGCTGGGTGGGCTGGGCCTCATGATCCGGCGGAACCCGCTGGTCCTCCTCATGTGCGTGGAGCTCATGTGGAACGGGGCCAACCTGGCCTTCGTCGCCCTGGGGCGGGGGCTGGAGGCCATGTCCGCCCATGTCTTCGCCTTCGTGGTGATCACCGTGGCCGCGGCCGAGGTGGCCATCGGCCTGGCTATTCTGGTGCTGGTCTTCCGGGGGAAGGCCCGCCAGGACGTGGACGAGGTCAATCTCCTGGGAGAACGAGGCTAGGGAGGCCGTCGCGATGGTGTCATCTTCGTACCTTCCGGGGATCCTCCTCTGGCCGCTGGCCGGGGCGGTGGTGACCGCGCTGGGGCGGCACCGCTTCAGCCAGCGAAGCCTGGCCGCCATCGGGTCGGGCACGGTGGGGCTGGCCTTCCTCCACGGGGTCGCGGCCTGGCTCCAGCTGCGCTCCCTCGATCCTGGGCAGGTTCTGGTCTTCCCCCTCTGGCGCTGGGCCGCGGGTGGGGAGCTGGCGGTCACCCTGGGCCTCTGGGGCGATCCCCTGGCCCTCTGGTGGGCGCTCATCGTGACGGGGGTGGGTTTCCTCATCCACCTCTACTCCGCCGGGTACATGGCGGGAGATCCGTCCTTTGGCCGCTACTACGCCCAGCTCAACTACTTCGTCTTCGCCATGAGCCTCTTGGTCCTGAGCGACGGGCTCGTGGGCCTCATCCTGGGCTGGGGGAACGTGGGGCTCGCCTCCTACCTCCTCATCGGCTTCTGGCACCGGCGGGACGCGGCCCGGCGGGCGGCCACCAAGGCCTTTCTCATCACCCAGGCGGGGGAGGTGGCCATGCTCCTGGGCCTCTTCTGGGCGGCGGCCGCCTTCGGGGAGCTCCACTACCCGGCCCTCTTCGCCCGCCTGGAGGGGGTGCCCCAGGGGACCCTGACGGCCATCAGCCTCCTCCTCTTGGTGGGGGCCGTCGCCAAGTCGGCTCAGCTTCCCCTCCACACTTGGCTGCCCGACGCGATGCAGGGGCCGACCCCCGTGAGCGCGCTCATCCACGCGGCGACCATGGTCACCGCCGGGGTCTTCCTGGTCTGCCGGATGTGGCCCCTCTTTTCGGCCTCGGGCGTGGCCCTCCAGGTGGTCGCCTGGGTGGGCGGGCTGACCGCCCTCTTCGGCGCGGTGGTGGCCGGGGCCCAGTGGGACATCAAGCGGGTCTTGGCCTACTCCACCATGAGCCAGGTGGGCTACATGCTGCTGGGCGCGGGCGTGGGCGCCTTCGCCGCCAGTGCCTTCCACTTCTTCACCCACGCCTTCTTCAAGGCCCTCCTCTTCCTGGCCGCGGGCGTGGTCATCCACCGGCTCGACGGGGAGCAGGACCTCCGGCGGATGGGAGGGCTGCGGCGGTCCATGCCCTTCACCTTCGCCAGCTTCCTCGTGGGCCTGGGCGCGCTGGCGGGCCTGCCGCCCTTGGCGGGCTTCTTCAGCAAGGATGAGATCCTGGCCGCCACCCGCCAGGCGGGTGAGCCCCTCCTCTGGGCCTTGGGCGTGGCGGCCGCGGCCTTGACGGCCTACTACAGCTTCCGCCTTCTGGCCTTGGCGTTCCTGGGGCCCGAGGGGCCCGCGGTGCAGGCCACCTCTTCCCGGCGGGCGGGAGGGGAGGGGCCCTGGACCATGCTCCTGCCCGTCGGCCTCCTGCTGGTGGGCGCCGTCGCCGCCGGGTGGCTGGCCATTCCGGGCGTGACCGCGGTGCCGGCTCAGGTCCTGGAGGGGACCTTCCGGGGCCAGGCCTTCCATCCCGAGGGGGACAGCCTCACCCTCACGGCCAGCCTCCTGGCCGCGCTGGTGGGGATGGGGGTGGCCCTGGCGCGGTTCCGGCCGTCCCGGCCCGTGCCGCAGGTGGGGCCGCCGGGTCTGGCGGAGGCCGGCTTCGAGCTGGACCGACTCTTCCGGCACCTCACCGTGGAGCCTGGCCTGGCCCTGGCCCGGGTGGTGGCTTGGGTGGACCGCCGGGGTGTGGACGGCCTGGTCAACGGCCTGGCGTGGCTGACAGGTCAGGCTGGGGAGCGGGTCAGGCGGCTCCACCGGGGCCAGGTGCGCCGGTCGGTGGTCACCCTCTTGGGTGGGGCCGCGCTCCTCCTGGTGGGCTCCCTCTGGCTTCTCAGCTCGTTCTAATCCGTGGTGGGAGGGCCGACCATGCCTGTCGATCTGGACTTCACCGCTGCCGCACCACTCCTGGCCCTGGCTGGTGGGGGCTTGGCCGTCCTCCTGGCCGACCTCTTCCTGCCGGTGCCCAAGGCGCGCCCCTGGCTCTTCGGGCTGACCCTGGCGAGCCTGGTCCTCGCCGCCTGGTGGACGCTGGGGCTCTCCCAGGCGGGACCGGCCCAGAGCCATCTTGCCGGTCCCGTGGAAGCGTTCGGGGGAGCCCTTTGGGGAGACCGGCTGGGGCTCGCGCTCAACCTGGTCATCCTGGCTGCCGCCCTTCTGGCCACCGGCCTCAGCCTGGGCCGGCGGGAGGAGGATGTGTCGGGGTACCTGGCCCTCCTCCTCTGGGCGGCCGCGGGCATGATGCTGGTGGGTGGGGCGGGCGACCTGATGGTCTTTTTCGTCGCCCTGGAGCTCCTCTCCCTGAGCCTCTACGTGCTGGTCGCCTTCGCGCCCCACGCCCAGGCCCGGGAAGCGGCCTTCAAGTACTTCCTCCTGGGCTCGGCCGCCTCAGCCCTGTTCGTCTTGGGCGCGGCCTTTCTCTTTGGGGCGGCCGGGGGCCTGGGGTTCCGGGACCTGGCCGCGGTGGCCCGGGTGGGGACCGGTGACCCCCTCTTCCTCGCGGGGAGCTCCCTGGTGCTGGCCGGTTTGGCCTTCAAGCTGGCCCTGGTCCCCTTCCACGTCTGGGTGCCCGACGTCTACCAGGGCGCGGCCACGCCCGTCACCGCCTTCATGTCCGTGGGGACCAAGGCCGCGGCCCTGGCCGGGCTCATCCGGTTCCTCATCAGCCTCGTGCCCCCAGACGCCCCGGCCGCCGGCCCAGTCCTTGCCCCCCTGTGGGTCATGGCCCTCCTGAGCATGCTGGTGGGCACCCTGGCCGCCCTGGGCCAGACCAACATCAAGCGGATCCTGGGCTACTCCGGGATCGCCCACGCGGGCTACCTGGTGATGGCCCTGCCCAACCTCACCGCGGCCGGCTTGGAAGCTGCCTTCTTCTACCTGGGGGCGTACACGGTGACCAACCTGGGGGCCTTCGGGGTGGTGGCCTGGCTCGAAGCCGAGGGCCGGCCCGGGAGCGAGCTGCAGGCCTATACCGGTCTCTTCTACGAGAAGCCGTGGCTCGCCGCCCTTATGACCCTCTTCCTCGTCTCCCTGGCGGGGATCGCCCCCACCGCGGGCTTTGTGGGCAAGCTCCTGCTCCTGAAGGCGGTCTTGGGTGCTCAGGCGGGACCCTGGGGGTGGGCCCTCATCGGGGGGCTGGTGGTGACCACGGTCATCTCGGCCTTTGTCTACCTGCGGGTGGTCCGGCAGATGGTCCTGCCCGTTGCCTCCCAGGGGCAGCTTCAGCCCGCGGAGGTGGCCGCCGCAAGCGGGGGCCTGGCGGCGGGACGGGGGGTGCTGGCCGGGATCGGTCTCGTCTTGCTGGTGAGCGCCTGGGGGACGCTCCAGCTGGGCCTCTGGCCCCAGAGCCTGCTGCCGTGGGTGACGGGGCTCCTCCCGCCCCTGTGAGGGGCGGCGCCCTCCGGGGCTGAAGGGGGCCGACGGGGAGGGCCGGAAGAGGACGGGGAAGGCCAAACGCAACGAGGGGACGGTTCATCGAACCGTCCCCTCGTGCCTCTGGTGCCGAAGGCGGGACTCGAACCCGCACGGGCGCAAGGCCCACTGCGCCCTGAACGCAGCGCGTCTGCCAATTCCACCACTTCGGCCCGACTGGCGTAGCCTAGTATAGCAGAGGCCGGGGAGGCTGTCAACGCGTCTTCGCGCCGGAAGGGAGGCAAATCGTTCCGGCCGGTCGGACCGGCCCCCCAGGAGGCCCCGGTGGGTTCCCCCAGGGCGGGACGAAGCCCGCGGGCAGCCCTGCGAACACGGAATCCTGCACCGTTCTGCATTTTCCTACGTACGAACTTGAAACCTCGAGGCCAGCAGGGTAATATTCAGAAGGGATGGATGGACCGGGCCCGGTTTCGTCTAGCGGGACGATCTCAGTCCCGCGGTGCCCGAGGGCGATCACCTGTGGCTTCCCGCCATCTGCATCCACCCGCGGAGACCGTCTTTGAGAAAAGCCCCACAAGAACGAGTTGACGGTCGGCGATTTCACCAGTATAATTGCTAAAGAGGAAGAGTTTTGCTGCAGTTGTTACCGTTTCGGCTGCCGCCCCATGGGGCGGGGGCCGCACTACGAGGGGAGAGATGGTTGCGTGCTCAAGAAGATGCAGAAAATCAGCCGGGTTCTGCAAGCGGCCGGGACTGAGCTGGAGCTGGTTGACCTGGCTGTTGCCCTGCGTGACTCCTACGAGGCGGAGACGTCGGTCTACATCATCAGCCCCAGCGGCAAGGTGCTGGGACATGCCCTGATGGGCGACCTCCCGGAGACCTCCTTCGACGCCGAGTGGATCGAGGCAAGGAAGCTGCCCGATGAGATGGCCACCGCCCTGTTGAAGGTGGGCGCGCTCTCCACGGGCGCGGAAGTGGCCAAGGTGCTCAACACCGACCTGCCGGCGGTCATCCTGCCGCTCATCGGCTCAGGCCGTCGGGTGGGCACCTTGCTTCTGGTCCGCATGAAGGGTTCCTTCTCGGAGGAGGAGCTGGCCCTGGCCGACTACGCGGCCACCGCGGCGGGGATGATCATCGGCCAGGCGATCCAGGATCAGGAGGAGGACAAGGCCGAGGAGAAGCGCATGGCCCGCTCGGCCATCCGGAGCCTCTCCTACTCGGAGATTCTGGCGATGCAGCACATCTTCGATCACTTGGAGGGCGACGAGGGTTTGGTGGTCGCCAGCCGCATCGCCGACGAGGCGGGCATCACCCGCTCGGTCATCGTCAACGCGCTCCGGAAGCTGGCTTCGGCCAACGTCATCGAGTCCCGCTCTCTGGGGATGAAGGGAACCTACCTGCGCATCCTCAACAAGGAGGTCCGCAACGAGCTGGAGCGCCAGCGCTACCCCTATCTGAGCGGCTCCCAGCTCATGAAGAAGCAGGCCTAACCCGCCAGCTCCCCTGTTTACCGGGACTGGGGACCCGCCCGTCGGGTCCCTTTGTCGTTGGTTTTCCGCTCCCGGGCCTGGGGGTCGGGCTGTTGGGCGGCCAGGAGCCGGGCCCGCCGGATGATGGGCCGGCCCGCCCGGGTGTTCAGCTGATCCTGAAGCCGGTCCAGGAGGCTCTCCTCGGCCCGGTCGAAGAGGGAGAGCTGGGGCGTCTCCGTCAGCTCGGAAAGGGCCAGCCCCAGGAGGCGGATGGGTCCCCGCAGGCTCTTCCGGTGCAAGAGCTCCAACCCGTACTGGAAGATGGCCAGGTCGCTCTGGAAGGCTTGGGGGGCGGTGAGGCTCCGGGTCTGGTTGACGAAGGGGTCGAAGCGGAGCTTGAGGGTGATCCGCCGGGCCCAGAGCCCCCGGCGCCGGAGGCGGCGGCCCACCTCCTCACTGATCTCGGCCAGGGCCGCCTCCGCTGCCTCCAGCCCCACCAGGCTCTCTTCGAAGGTGACCTCGTGGCTCAAAGACTTCTCCGGCGCCGCTTCGGGGCAGACGGGCCGGTCGTCGTGCCCCCAAGCCAGGCGGGCCAGGAGCCGGCCCCGGTCGCCCAGGAGCCGAACCAGCTGATCCTCCGAGGCCGCCTGCACATCACCGACGGTGCGGAAACCCAGACGCTCCAGCTGGGCGGCCGTTTTGGGACCCACCCCCCAAAGCTCGCTGACGGGCATGGGGGCCAGGGCCCGGACCGCCTCCTCCCAGGTCCAGACCACCAGCCCGTCCGGCTTGCCCGTGCCGCAGGCAATCTTGGCCAGGCTCTTGTTGGGCGCGATGCCGACGGAGGCCGTCAGCCCCGTGGCCTCCCGGATGGCCTCCTTGAGGGCCTGGCCCATGGCCTGGGGGTCGGGGTAGTGGGTGGCCACGGGCGTCATGTCCAGAAAGGCTTCATCGATGGAGATGGGCTCCACCAGGGGGGTGAACCGCTCCAGCACCTCCCGCACCTGGCGGGAGACCTGCCGGTAGCGGGGCATGTCCACCGGCAGGAAGACCGCGTGGGGGCAGAGCCGCCGGGCCACCTGGATGGGCTGGGCCGACCGGACCCCGTAGCGGCGCGCCTCATAGTTGCAGGTGGAGACCACCCCTCGGCGAGACGTGGGAGGCGCGCCGACGATGACCGGCTTGCCTGCCAGTTCCGGCCGGTCCCGAATCTCGACGGCGGCGAAGAAGGCGTCCATATCGATGTGCACGATGAATCGTTCCATGGTCCCCTCCCGGGCGGCCTTCCGGGCCCCCCCTCCCTATGATAAGATAAGCGCCAAGGGGGCGGATGCGGACGTGCAGCAGCGGGAGCTGGTGGTCCTGGCCGGCCTGAAAGCCTCCGGCGATCCTGAAGCCGACAGCCTCTTCCGGGAGCTGGCTCGGCTGGCTGAGGCCGCCGGCGGCACGGTGGTGGGGGAGGTGACCTCCAGCCGCTCCAGACCCCATCCAGCCACCTTTATCGGCCCGGGCAAGGTGGAGGAGCTGCTGGCCCTGGTCCTGCGGACCGGGGCCAAACTGGTCATCTTCAATGACGAGCTGAGCCCGGCCCAGGTGCGCAACCTCACCAACATCCTGAAGTGCCGGGTGATCGACCGCACCCAGTTGATTTTGGACATCTTCGCCCAGCGGGCCCGCAGCCGGGAAGGGAAGCTCCAGGTAGAGCTGGCCCAGCTGGAGTACCTCCTTCCCCGCCTGAGCAGCACCGTCGAGGAGCTCTCCCGCCTGGGCGGCGGGATCGGCACCCGCGGCCCGGGGGAGACCCAGCTGGAGAAGGATCGCCGGCGGGTGCGCCGCCGTCTGGCCCACATCCGCCGGGAGCTGGCCGCCTTCGAGGCCACCCGGCAGGTGCAGCGGGCGCCCCGGAAGCGGAACCAGACCCCGGTGGTGGCCCTGGTGGGCTACACCAACGCCGGCAAGTCGACCCTCTTCAACCGGCTCACCGGAGCCCAGGTGAGCGCGCAGGACCGCCTTTTTGAGACGCTGGACCCCACCCTCCGGCGGCTCCAGCTGGGTCCGGGAGAAGAGGTGATCCTGGCGGACACCGTAGGCTTCTTGCGCCGCCTGCCCCACCGGCTGGTGGCCGCCTTCCGCGCCACCTTGGAAGAGGTGGTGGAGGCCGACCTGCTCCTCCACGTGGTTGACGCCTCCGACCCCGAGTACGGCCAGCAGATGGCGGCCGTCGAGCAGGTGTTGGACGAGCTGGGGGTGACCGCCCCCCAGCTGGTGGTCTTCAACAAGATGGATCAGGTGGGGACCCAGCGCTTCCGCAGCTTCGCGGTGACCGCTCCTTCTGTGGCCATCAGCGCCCGGGAGGGGTGGGGCCTGGACCGCCTCGTCCAGATGATCCGGGAGCACTTGCCCGATCCCTTGGTGGTCCGGGAGTTTGTGGTGCCCTACAGCGAGGCCCGGGTCTTGGGGTGGCTCCAAGGGAGCGGCCGGGTCCTCGCCCACGTTTACGAGCCTGATGCGGTCCGGTTGCGGGTCGAGCTGCGGGCGTCGCTGGCCGAGCGGGTCCAGGCCGCCCTGGCGGCCCGGTCCCCAGAAGGGGTGCCGGCCTCCGCCGGCAGCCGGCAGTCCCGGCCCGAGACGGAGGAACGCTGAAGGGACTCCGGCGGAAGGGGAGAGTTATGGAACCAGGTTTGGCCCCTGTGTCTGCCCGCCTGGAAGTGATCGTCGGCTCCATGTTCAGCGGCAAGACGGAGGAGCTGATCCGGCGGGTGAAGCGGGCCCGGATCGCCCGCCTGAAGGTGCAAGTCTTCAAGCCCCAGCTGGACGACCGATACGGCCGGAGCCGGGTCGCCTCCCACGATGGGGGCGCGCTGGAGGCCGAGCCCGTCAGCGGGGCGGCGGAACTCCTGGAGCGGGTGGCCCCCGACACCCAGGTGGTGGCCATCGATGAGGTCCAGTTCTTCAGCCGGGCCATCGTGGCCGCCTGCGAGCAGCTGGTTGCGTCGGGCCGGCGGGTCATCTGCGCCGGCTTGGACATGGACTTTCGCGGTGAGCCCTTCGGGCCCGTGCCGGAGCTGATGGCCCGGGCCGAAGAGGTGCTGAAGCTGGCGGCCATCTGCGTCCGCTGCGGCCGCCCTGCCAGCCGCACCCAGCGGCTCATTGGCGGGCAGCCGGCCCGCTACACCGATCCGGTCATTCTGGTGGGGGCCCAGGAGGTGTACGAGGCCCGCTGCCGCTGGTGCCACCAGGTGCCGGGGCGGCCGCCGATGGAAGTGGACGGGCTGCGGCAGGGCCTGCAGCCCCTGACCCCTGGGCCCGAAGGGGGGAGGGAGGATGGGTGAGCGGCTTCAGGAGCTGATCGACCGGTACGAAGAGCTGACCCGCCAGTTGATGGATCCCGACCTCCTGGCCGACGGCCGCCGCTACGAGCAGGTGGCCCGGGCCCAGGCGGAGCTGCGGCCCATCGTGGAGCACATCCGGGCGGGGGAGCGGTTGGACCGGGAGCTGGCCGACGCCCGGCAGCTGGCCCAGGAGGCGGACGATCCGGAATTGAAGGCCTTGGCCCAGGAGGAGGTGGAGCGGCTGACCAAGGCCCGGGAGGCCTGGGAGCTGGAACTCCGCAAGCTCCTCATCCCCAAGGATCCCAACGACGAGCGGAACGTGCTGGTGGAGATCCGGGCCGGCGCCGGGGGCGAGGAGGCGGCCCTCTTCGCGGCCGACCTGCTCCGCATGTACACCCGTTACGCGGAGCGGCAGGGCTGGCGGGTGGAGCTGATGAGCAGCACGCCCACGGAGCTGGGGGGCTTCAAAGAGGTGATCGTCCAGCTCTCGGGCCGGGGCGCCTACAGCCAGCTCAAGTTCGAAAGCGGCGTCCACCGGGTGCAGCGGGTCCCCATCACCGAGTCGGGCGGCCGGATCCACACCTCCACGGCCACCGTGGCCGTCCTGCCCGAGGCGGAGGAGGTGGACGTGGTCATCGACCCGCAGGATCTCCGGATCGACATCTTCCGGGCCAGCGGTCATGGGGGCCAGAGCGTTAACACCACCGACTCGGCGGTGCGGATCACCCACCTGCCGACGGGGCTGGTGGTCACCTGTCAGGATGAACGGTCCCAGCTGAAGAACAAGGAGAAGGCCTTGCGGGTCCTCCGGGCCCGCCTCTTGGACCGGGCCCGCCGGGAGCAGGCCGCGCAGCTGGCCGAGTCCCGCCGGAGCCAGGTGGGGACGGGGGAGCGGAGCGAGCGGATCCGCACCTACAACTTCCCCCAGGGCCGGGTGACGGACCACCGGTTCGGCCTCACCCTCTACAAGCTGGAGGCCGTTCTGGACGGGGAGCTGGACGAGCTGATCGAGGCGGCCCGGGCGGCGGAGCAGGAGCGGCTCCTCCAGGAGGTTCAGGTGTGAGCCGGCCCACCGTCCTGGAACTTCTCCGCCTGGCCACCGGCTACCTCCGGGAGAAGGGGGTGGCCCAGCCCCGGCTTGACGCGGAGGTCCTCCTGGGGCACGCGCTCCAGATGGAGCGGATCATGCTCTACGTTCACCACGACCGCCCCCTGGAGCCCCACGAGGTGGATGTCTACCGGACCCTCATCGCCCGCCGGGGCCGGCGGGAGCCCGTCGCCTACCTGATGGGGGAGAAGGAGTTCTTCGGGAGGTCCTTCCAGGTCGATCCCCGGGTGCTCATCCCCCGGCCCGAAACGGAGCACCTGGTGGAGGTGGCCTTGGCCTTCGCCATCGGCGAGGGTCCCGTCCGGGGCTGGGATGTGGGGACGGGCAGCGGCATCCTGGCTGTGACCCTGGCGGCTGAACTGCCTGACAGCCACTGGCTGGCCACCGACCTGTCGGCCGATGCCCTCGCGGTCGCCCGGGCCAACGCGGAGCGCCACGGGGTGGCCGACCGGATCCGGTTCCTCGAAGGAGATCTCTGGGCCGGCACCAAACCCGACGGCAGCTGGGACCTGATCGTCTCCAACCCTCCCTACCTGACGGACCACGAGATGGCCCACCTGGCCCCGGAAATCCGCTACGAGCCCCGCCAGGCCCTGGCCGGGGGCCCCGACGGCTTGCAGGTGATCCGCCGGCTGGTCCAGCAGGCGTGGGCCTTCCTCCGCCCGGGGGGCCTCCTGGCCTTCGAGATCGGCGCCGGCCAGGCGGAGGCGTGCCGGCAGCTCCTGGCGGAGGCGGGGCAGTACGAGGGGATCCGGGTTCTCCCGGACCATGCCGGCCACCCCCGGGTCGTCTGCGGCCTCCGGACCAGCCCCTGAGAAGGAGGCTCCTGGCTATGGATTCCCTTCCCACCCGCCTTCTTCGGGTCAACCCCCTTCAGCCCGACCCTGGGATCATCCGGGAGGCGGCCGCGATCCTGCGGGCAGGCGGCCTGGTCGCCTTTCCCACCGAGACGGTCTACGGCCTGGGGGCTCTCGCCACCGACCGGCAGGCCCTCCGGCGGATCTTCGCGGCCAAGGGGCGGCCCGCGGACAACCCCCTCATCCTCCACGTGGCCCATCCCCAGGAGCTGGCCACCCTCGCCCGGGAGCTGCCGCCGGCCGCCTGGACCCTGGCCCGAGCCTTCTGGCCTGGGCCCCTCACCCTGGTGGTCCCCCGGGCCCCTCAGGTGCCCGATGAGGCAACGGCTGGCCTGCCGACGGTGGCCGTCCGCCTGCCCGACCATCCCGTGGCCCGGGCCCTCATCGAGGCGGCCGGCGCGGCCGTCGCCGCGCCCAGCGCCAACACCTCGGGCCGGCCCAGTCCCACCACCGCCCAGGATGTGTGGGAGGACCTGGCCGGGAAGGTGGAGCTGATCCTGGACGGTGGGCCGACGGGGGTGGGCGTGGAGTCGACGGTGGTGGACGTGACCGGACCCCACCCGGTGGTCCTCCGTCCCGGGGGCGTGAGCGTGGAAGCGTTGGAGGGGTTGGTGGGGCGGGTGACCATCGACCCGGCCGTGGAGGGGAAGCCCCTGGACGGGCCGGCCCGCTCCCCCGGGATGAAGTACCGGCACTACGCGCCCCAGGCCCCGGCCCTGCTGCTGGAGGGTTCGCCTGAGGCCATCGCCCGGCGGGTGGTGGAGCTGGCCTGGGAGGCGGCCCGGGAGGGCCGGCGGGTGGGCGCGGTGGTGATGGCGGAGGAAGGGAGCCTGCTGGAGGGCCGGCTGCCCGATGGGGCCGTCTTGCGGATCCTTGCCTCCCGGGACGCGCCCGAGGAGGCGGCCCACCGGCTCTACGGGGCCCTGCGGGCGATGGACCGGCTGGGCGTCGACCGGGTGCTCCTGGCGGCCCCCGAAGCCCGGGGGGTGGGTCTGGCGGTGCGGGACCGGATGTACCGGGCCGCGGGCTGGCGGGTGGAGCAGGTCTGACGGCGCCGGCCCCGGGAGGCGGAGCTCATGGGGGCCTGATCAACGGCTGGACCGCCGGTAGGGCACCCGGCGCTCGTCGGCCCGCTGGGCCGCCCGCACGAAGAGGTGCTCGGCCCCCGTGTAACCGCAGCGGCGGCAGTGGACCTCCCGCTCGGGGCCCCGGGGTGGGCCCAGAAGCTCCATGGTGTTGGATTCGTAGGTGATGGCGCCCGTTTCGGCGTCCTTGACCACCGCCCGGGCGAGACGGAAAACCAGGTCGAACTGGGTGCGATTGGACCGGCAGATCGGGCATAGATACGGACGGTCGACCATGCGCTTCCCCTCCTCCCCTAGGAATGCCCGCCTGGGGCGGGCGACTCCCGCCCGGTTCAGGGCAGGAGAGTGGCCGCCCCGGGTGGAAGCGGAGGGGGGAGCGAGCCGGGCAGGGGTCGCCCCGGCACGGGAGAGGCCAGGGAGGGGACGTGGCAGGGTGGAGTCGGTGCTCTTCGTCTGCTCGGGCAACACGTGCCGCAGTGTGATGGCCGAGGCCCTTTTCCGTCGCTTGCTCCGGGAACGGGGACAGGCGTCAGGCCGCCCGCCGGTGCTGGTCAGTTCCGCCGGCCTGGACGCCGTCGAGGGGGCGCCGGCGACCGAGCTGACCCGCCAAGTCCTGGCAGAGCGGGGGATTGACTTGGGGGTCCACCGGGCCCGGCCGCTGAACGGGAGCCTCGTCTCCGAGGCGACCTGGATCGTCGCCATGACCCGGCGGATCCGGGACGAGATCCGGCGCCGGTACCCCCACAAAGCGGACCGGGTCATCACCCTGGGTGAGGTGACGGGTGCGCCCGTGGACGTGCCCGACCCCTTCGGCGGGCCCATCGGGCGGTACCGGGAGACGGCCGATCTGCTGGAGGCGCACCTGCCCGATCTCCTCCGCTTGCTTGAGGGTGAAGGGAGCCAGGGGAGGGACGGTATGCGCATCGCCATCGGTTCGGACCACGCGGGGTTCCCGCTGAAGCGGGTGCTCATCCAGTTCCTTGAGGAGCAGGGGCTGGCCTACCAGGACTTCGGGGCCACGTCGGAGGCGTCGGTCGACTACCCCGACTACGGGCGGGCCGTCGCCCGGGCCGTCGCCCAGGGCCAGTTTGACCGGGGGATCCTCATCTGCGGGACAGGCATCGGCATGTCCATCGTCGCCAACAAGGTCCGGGGGATCCGGGCCGCCCTCTGCCATGAGCCCTACTCGGCCCGGATGAGCCGGCTCCACAACAACGCCAACGTGCTCGTCCTGGGCGGCCGGATCATCGGCCCGGAGATGGCCCGGGAGGTGACCCGGGTCTTCCTGGAAACGGAGTTTGAAGGCGGCCGCCACCAGCGCCGGGTGGAGAAGATCGAGGCCGGGGATGGGGAGCAGAAGGGAGGGGACCCTGCGTGAACGGGGTCCATGTGATCGACCATCCGCTCATCCGACACAAGCTGACCATCATCCGGGACCGCCACACGGGGCCCAAGGAGTTCCGGGAGCTCCTGGACGAGGTGGCCATGCTGATGGCCTATGAGGTGACCCGGGACCTGCCCCTGGAAGAGGTGGAGATTGAAACCCCCATCGCCCGGACCACCGGGTGGACCATCAGCGGCAAGAAGGTGGGGATCGTGCCCATCCTCCGGGCGGGACTGGGCATGGTGGGCGGCATCCTGCGCCTGATCCCTACCGCCAAGGTGGGGCACATCGGCGTCTACCGGGATCCGGAGACCCTCGCGCCGGTGGAGTACTACTGCAAGCTGCCCCCGGACATCGCCGAGCGGGAGCTGATTGTGGTCGATCCCATGCTGGCCACCGGCGGCTCCGCGGCGGCGGGCATCCGCTTTATCAAGGAGCGGGGAGGCACCTCCATCCGCCTCATGGCCCTCATCGCGGCCCCCGAGGGGATCGAGCGGCTGCGGCGGGAGCACCCCGACGTGCCCATCTTTCTCGCGGCGGTGGACGAGCGTCTCGACGAGAACGCCTACATCGTGCCGGGCCTCGGGGATGCGGGCGACCGGCTGTATGGCACCCGTTAGGCGGGCTGCCAGCTGGCGCCAAAGCTGGCCGGCATCGGCGTTGAGCCTCCCCCGGATCTCCACTAGAATGGAAGCAGCATGAAACGCGACAGGGGGTGAGGCCTGTGGCCTGGGTCGAAGGGGCGCCGGTGGTCTGGGGGGCGGCCCTGGTGGTGGCGTTGGCCACGAGCCTCGCCCTCTCCCCGGTGCTCGCCCGCCTGGCCCGCCGGCTGGGGTGGGTGGAGCGCCCCTCGAGTCGCCGGATCCACCGGGAGCCCACGCCCAACTTGGGCGGCGTGGCCATCTTTGTCGCCTTCTTTGGGGGGATGACCCTGACGGGCCTGCCCTGGCCCGGCGGCCCTGCCTTGCCTCTGGCCGCCCTGGTCCTCCTCTTCGCGGGTCTGGTGGACGACCGGTACCCCCTCCCCGCCTGGGCCAAGCTCCTGGCCCAAGCGGCCGTCTCCCTCTGGGTGGCCCTGGCCGGGGTGCGGATCGAGTTTGTCACCCACCCCCTCGGAGGGATGATCGCCCTCCGGGGCTGGGCGGTGCCCGTCACCGTCTTCTGGCTGGTGCTGATGGCCAACATGATCAACCTGATCGACGGGCTGGACGGTTTGGCGGCGGGGGTGGCCAGCATCGCCACGGTGCCCCTCCTCATTCTGGCCCTCCAGCGGGGACAGGCCTGGCCGGCCGCGGCGGCCGCCGTGCTCCTGGCGAGCCTCCTCGGCTTTCTCCGGCACAACTTCCCGCCGGCGCGGATCTTCATGGGGGACGCGGGCGCCCAGTTCACCGGGTGGATGCTGGGGGTCATCACCGCCGAAGGGGCCCTCAAGGGCGCGGCCACCTTGGCCATCGCCGTGCCTCTGATGGCCCTCGGCCTGCCCCTGTTCGACACCTGCTTCGCCGTGCTCCGCCGCTGGCGCCGGGGGGACCCTTTTTACAAGGGGGATTTGGGCCACATTCACCACCGCCTCCTGGCCCTGGGCCTCACCCCCCGGCGGGTGGTGGTGATCCTCTACGTGATCAGCGGCCTGCTGGCCGTGGCCAGCCTGGGTTTGGCCTTCCTGAAGCCGTGGGCGGCGCTCCTTGCCCTGGCCGGAGCGGGGTTGGTCCTGGCCGGGCTGGCCCGGCCTCTGGGCGTTCTGGGCGGTTCCCAGCCCCGGAGTCATCCGGGCGGCCACGGCCCTGCGGCCTCGTAAGAACGCCTGCCAGGACCCGAAGGATCTGGAAAACAAATAGGAATCAATACCGCATTGGGGATTGAAATGGCAGGATCCTTGGACTATAATTGGCCTCGGTGTGCGAGCTGCCTGAGGGCGGGCCCTGCAGGCCGGTGGGGAGGGCGGTTCCCGTGAACCGAGGCCTCTCTGACTGGACGCGATACGGGACCATTGGCTTTTCTTGGGTCTTCCTCACGGCAGTTCTTTTGTATGCGGGATACCGGGGCGGGCAGTGGCTCGATGCTCGATGGGGGACGGAGCCTGTCGGCCTGGTCCTGGGCCTGGTGGCGGCGGTGGCGCTAAGTCTCACCACCCTGATCCAGGAGTTGCGGGCGGTCTCCACAGCCATGGGCATCAACGCTGGGCCCCAGGATGGTCGGGAGGAGGAACCCCCATCGCCGAAGTCGGGGCGACATCCGGGGAACGAGTAGAGGTCCGCCTGCTCCGCCAGCAGCCGCGGGACCTGTTCTGGATGGCTCTGGCAGGCCTGGCGCTGGCCGGGCTGGCCTGGGTGGCGGGCTGGCCGGCGGGGGCGTTGGGGATCCTTTTGGGCACACCCATCGGCCTGATCAATCACGCCTTGACCATGCCTCTGGCCCGAGGCAGGGCCGAGGACCGGCTGACCAAGAGCCTCGCCTGGCGGCTGCCCCTCCGGTTGGTGCTGGCGGCGGCAGGGTTGGTTGTCGGGTACCGGATCAGCCTCGACACCATGATCGGGGTGGCGGTGGGCGCCACCCTCGAGGTTCTCTTCTACACCCTGACGGCCATCCTCACCCTTCTCCGCTCCGTTGGTGGGAGGTCCCGATCCAGGCATGATTGAAGCGTTACAGCACGTCATTGCGCACGTTCTCCGCTACGAGGTCTTCCGCATTGGGCCCGTGGTGATCACCTCCACCGTTGTGACCACATGGGTGGCGATGGCGCTCCTGCTGGGCCTGGTCTATCTCCTCACCCGGCGGGGCTTCGAGGAGCGGCCCCGGGGGGCCCAAGCTTTCCTGGAGATTGTCGTCGAGTTTTTCTACGGCATGGCGGAGCAGTTCATGGGCCGCGAGGGCCGGAAGTATGCCTGGCTCTATGGCGGCCTTTTCATCGCCATTCTCTTCCTGAACTATGCCTGGATGATTCCCGGCGCGATCCCGCCCACCAGTGATCTGATGACCCCCGTCGCCCTGGCGGTGGTGGCCGTCCCCATGACCTGGGTCTGCGCTGTCCGGAAGAAGGGTGTCAAGGGGTGGCTCCGCCACTTCATCTTGCCGTCGGTGGCCCTGCTCCCGCTCAACATTCTCGAGCAGCTGGTCCGGATCTTTTCGCTCAGTGTTCGTCTCTTTGGCAACATGTTTGGCGAGGAGATGGTGACCATGACCCTGGGCACCATGCTCCCGCTCTTTGGCCCCCTGCCCATCATGGCCCTTGGCCTCATCTTCGGGGCCGTGCAGGCCTACGTCTTCAGCGTCCTCACGGTGAGCTACCTCGCTGAGATGGTGCAAGGGCATTGAATGCGGTCCGAGAACGGTCGCAGCACGCGCCGCGATTTGGAAGGGAGGGAAACCGGTGGAGTTTCTCACGGTAGCACTGGCCGTCGCGTTGCCGGCGATGGTCTCCGCCTTCAGCCAGGGATGGGCGACCACCCGTGCTATGGACAACATGGGCCGTCAGCCCGAAGCAGCCGGTGACATCCGCTCGACGCTCCTGGTGGCGCTGGCGTTCATGGAGGCCTTGACCCTTTTCGCCATGATCGTCGCCATCCTCATTTGGACCAAGGTCTGATGGGGTGGGAGCGGTTGGCGGGTGGGGCCGCCGGCGGTGCCGGCGGCCCTCCCCTGGCGGCTTGGGAGCAAGGAGAGGGGTAGCGACCCGTGTTCGACTGGACCTTCGTGGTCCACGCCGCGGCTGAGGGCGAGGCGGTCAACCCCCTCAGCTTCGACTTGTGGACCTTTCTGTTTCAATTGATCAACGTGGCTGTCGTCCTGGTGGCCCTCTACTACATGCTCTTCCGCCCCCTGGGGAACATGATCCGGGCTCGGGAGGAGAAGGTGGCCCGGACCCTGGATGAGGCGAGCGACGCCAGGCAACGGGCGGCCGAGCTGGAAGCCCGCTACGAGCAGAAGCTGAAGGAGGCCCAGCGGGAGATCCAGCGGATGATGGAGGAGGCCCAGCAGGCGTCGGAACGGCGTCGCCAGGAGCTGCTGGCCCAGGCTCAGGCGGAGGCGGAGCAGACCCTCCAGCGGGCCAAGGAGGAGATTGCTCGGGAGCGGGAGCTGGCGGTGGCGGCCATCCGCCAGGAGATGGCCAGCTTGGCCGTGGCGGCCGCCAGCCAGGTGGTGGGCCGTTCCCTCAATGATGAGGACCAGCGTCGCCTGGTGGAGGAGTTCCTTGAGAAGACCGGGTCGGTGAAGGGCTCATGAGGGGGGGCAAGCTGGCCCGGCGGTACGCCCAGGCCCTGGCCGAGCTGGCCGCGGAGCGGGGCCTCCTGGAATCGATCGTGGCCGGGGCGCAGCTGGTGGGGGAGGTCCTCCAGCAGGAGCCCTCCCTGGTCTGGGCTCTGGCCGATGAACGGGTGCCGCTGGAGGAGCGCCTCAGCCGCCTGCGGGAGCTCTTCGGGGACCGGCTCCCGCCGCTTTTCCACCACTTCTTCCGGCTGGTGCTCACCAAGGGGCGGGCCCCGATCCTGCCCGAGATCTGCACCGAGATCCCCCATGCGGCCGACCGCCTGCAGGGGGTGGTGGAGGCGGACGTGACCGTCGCCAAGCCCCTGCCCGAGGACCAGCAGGAGGCGCTCCGGCTGCGCCTGGAGGAGCTCACCGGCCAGACGGTCCGGCTGGTGGTCCAGGAGGATCCCAGCCTCCTGGGCGGCGTGGTGGTCCGGATGGGGGATTTGGTCCTGGACGGGAGCGTGGCGACGCGGCTGAAGCGCCTGGAAGCACAGCTCCGGAACTGACAGGTAGCGGGAGCGACAGGATGGGGTGAGGGCATGGCCATTCGGCCCGATGAGATTACAGCGATTCTGAAGCAGCAGATCGAGCGCTTTGAGCGGGAGATCGACGTTCAAAACGTGGGCACCGTCATCAGCGTCGGTGACGGCGTGGCCCGGGTCTGGGGCCTGGAGGATGCGGTGGCCAGCGAGCTCCTCGAGTTCCCCGGAGGCGTCTACGGCATCGCCCTCAACTTGGAGGAGGACAACATCGGCGCCGTCCTCCTGGGCCCCTACACCCAGATCAAGGAGGGTGACACCGTCCGGCGGACGGGCCGGGTGGTGGAGGTGCCCGTCGGGGAGGCTCTGCTGGGCCGGGTGGTCAACCCCCTGGGCCAGCCCTTGGACGGCAAGGGGCCCATCGAGACCGACCGGTTCCGGCCCATTGAGGCCCGGGCACCCGGCGTAGTGGACCGTCAGAACGTGAAGGAGCCCCTCCAGACCGGCCTGAAGGCCATCGACTCCATGATCCCCATCGGCCGCGGCCAGCGGGAGCTGATCATCGGCGACCGGCAGACGGGGAAGACGGCCCTGGCGGTGGACACCATCATCAACCAGCGGGACCAGGATGTCATCTGCATCTATGTGGCCATCGGCCAGAAAGCCTCGACGGTGGCCGGCGTGGTCCAGGCGCTGGAGCGGCACGACGCCATGAAGTACACCATCGTGGTCTCCGCCACCGCGGCCGACCCCGCGCCCCTGCTCTACATCGCTCCCTACGCCGGCTGCGCCATGGGTGAGGAGTTCATGTATCAGGGCAAGGACGTGCTGGTGGTCTACGACGACCTCTCCAAGCACGCCGCCGCCTACCGGGAGCTCTCCCTCATCCTCCGGCGGCCGCCCGGACGGGAAGCCTTCCCCGGTGACGTCTTCTACCTGCACTCGCGGCTTCTGGAGCGGGCGGCTAAGCTGAGCGACGAGCTGGGTGGGGGCTCGCTGACCGCGCTCCCCATCGTGGAGACCCAGGCCAACGACATCTCGGCCTACATCCCGACCAACGTCATCTCCATCACCGACGGCCAGATCTACCTGGAACCCGACCTCTTCTACGCCGGCATCCGGCCCGCCATCAACGTGGGCCGGTCCGTCAGCCGGGTGGGCGGCGACGCTCAGGTGAAGGCCATGCGCCAGGTGGCCGGCCGCCTGCGCCTCGACCTCTCCCAGTACCGGGAGCTGGCGGCCTTCGCCCAGTTCGGGTCGGACCTGGACCGGGCCACTCAGGCCCAACTGGCCCGGGGCGAGCGGATGACGGAGATTCTCAAGCAGGAGCAGTACGCGCCCATGCCCGTGGAGGAGCAGGTGGCCATCATCTTCGCGGGCGTGAACGGGCTCCTGGACGATCTGGCGACGGAGCTCATCCGGCCCTTTGAGAAGGCGTTCCTGGAGCACCTCCGCACCGAAAAGCCCGAGATCCTCCAGGAGATCCGGGAGAAGAAGGTCCTGGACGCCTCCCTCGAGGAGCGCTTGAAGGACGCGGTGCTCCAGTTCAAGGAGCGCTTCCGGAGCAGCCAGCCGTAAGGAGCTAAGACCATGGCACACGGAGCACGTGAGATCAGGCGGCGCATCGCCAGCATCCAATCGACCCAGCAGATCACCAAGGCCATGGAGATGGTGGCCGCCGCCCGGCTCCGCCGGAGCCAGGGCCGGGTGCTCTCGGCCAGGCCCTTCGCCGACAAGCTCCATGCCGTGCTGGCCCGGGCGGTGGCGGCGGTGGACGCCTCCCGCTACCGCCATCCCCTGCTGGAGGCGCCCGAGCCCCATCGGCCGCCCCTCTACGTGGTGATCACCGCCGATCGGGGCCTGGCGGGCCCCTACAACGCCAACGTGATCCGCTACGCCGTCAACCTGCGGGAGCAGCACCCGGAGATGGGCGTGGTGGTGGTGGGGCGGCGGGGTCGGGACGCCTTCCAGCGGCTGGGTTGGGAGCTGGAAGGGGTCTTCCTCCACCTGGGGGACGAGGTCCCCTTCAGCGCGGCGCAGGAGATCGCCCGGCTGGTGAGCCAGGCCTTCATGGACGGCCGGTACGCCTCGGTCCACCTGGTCTACAACGCTTTTGTCAACACGGTCACCCACCCGACGGTGGAGGTGACCCTCCTGCCCATCGAAACCGCCGCCCAAGCGGCGGAGGTGGGCGACGGTGGCTCGGGCGAGCCCGAGGAGACAGTGGAGGCGTACCTCTACGAGCCGTCGCCCCAGGCGGTCCTGGACATCCTGCTCCCCCGGTTTGTGGACGTGGCCGTCTACCAGGCCCTCCTGGAGGCGAAGACCAGCGAATTCGCCAGCCGCATGACGGCCATGAAGAATGCTTCGGAGAACGCCCAGGAGCTCATCCGGGAGCTGACCCTCTCCCTCAACCGGGCGCGGCAGGCGGGGATTACCACGGAGATTACAGAGATTGTGGGCGGCGCGGAAGCGCTGGCGGAGTGACCGCCGGCGGCGCGCGGTGTTCGAGGAGGAAGGCCAATGAACCCTCAGAGCGAGCATATGGGCCGGATCACCCAGATCTTGGGCGCGGTGGTGGACGTGGAGTTCCCGCCGGGGCAGCTGCCTGCGCTGTACAACGCCCTCCACGTCCTGCCCCGGAACGGCTCCGGGGGCGACCCCACCCGGCCCCAGCTGGTCTTGGAAGTCCAGCAGCACCTGGGCAACAACACGGCTCGCTGTGTCGCCATGGACTCCACCGATGGGCTGCAGCGGGGCCAGCTGGTGCTGGATACGGGCGCGCCCATCACCGTGCCGGTGGGACCGGAGGTGCTGGGGCGGCTCTTCAACGTCCTGGGTGAGACCATCGACGGCAAGGGGCCGGTCCAGGCCAAGGAGCGGTACCCCATCCACCGCCGCCCGCCCTCGGTGGACGAGGTGGAGCCGGCCAACCAGATCCTGGAGACGGGGATCAAGGTGATTGACCTCCTCGCCCCCTACCCCCGGGGCGGGAAGGTGGGCCTCTTCGGCGGCGCCGGGGTGGGCAAGACCGTGCTCATCCAGGAGCTGATCCGGAACATCGCCTACGAGCACGGCGGCTACTCGGTCTTCGCCGGGGTGGGCGAGCGGACCCGGGAAGGGACCCAGCTCTACCAGGAGATGATCGAGTCGGGGGTCATCGACAAGACGGCCATGGTCTACGGCCAGATGAACGAGCCCCCCGGCGCCCGGCTCCGGGTGGCCTTGACCGGCCTCACCCTGGCCGAGTACTTCCGGGATGTGGAAGGCCAGGACGTGCTCCTCTTCATCGACAACATCTTCCGGTTCGTCCAGGCAGGCTCGGAGGTGTCCGCCCTCCTGGGCCGCATGCCCTCAGCCGTGGGCTACCAGCCCACGCTGGCCACCGAGATGGGCCAGCTCCAGGAGCGGATTGTGACCACCAAGCGGGGGTCTATCACCTCCATCCAGGCGGTCTACGTCCCGGCCGACGACTACACCGACCCGGCCCCCGCCACCACCTTCGCCCACCTGGACGCCACCACCAACCTGGAGCGGCGCATTGCGGAGCGGGGGATCTACCCGGCGGTGGACCCCCTGGCCTCCACGTCGCGGCTTCTGGCCCCGGAGATCGTGGGCGAGGAGCACTACCAGGTGGCCCGGGGCGTCCAGCAGGTCCTCCAGCGGTACAAGGAGCTCCAGGACATCATCGCCATCCTGGGCATCGACGAGCTCTCTGACGAAGACAAGCTGGTGGTGGCCCGGGCGCGGAAGATCGAGCGCTTCCTCTCCCAGCCCTTCTTCGTCGCGGAGCAGTTCACGGGCACCCCGGGGGTGTACGTCCCTGTCTCCGAGACGGTGCGGGGCTTCAAGGAGATCCTGGAGGGCAAGCACGACGACCTGCCTGAGGTGGCCTTCTACATGGTGGGCACCATCGATGACGCGGTCGCCAAGGCCAAGGAGCTGGAGAAGGCCTGATGGAGCGCCTGCTGGAGCTGGAAGTGATCACCGCGGAACGGCGGGTCCTCCACGAACGGGCGGAGTCCATCATCCTGCCCGCGGCCAACGGGTACCTGGGCATCCTGCCCGGCCATGCGCCCATGATCGCCGGGTTGACGGTGGGGGTCCTCCAGTTCGGCCCCTACGGCAACGAGAAGCGGCGGATGGCCATCAGCGGTGGCTTCGCGGAGGTCGCCCACGACCGGGTGACGGTGCTGGCCGATACGGCCGAGCTGGCGGAGGAGATCGACCTGGAGCGGGCCCTGCGGGCCAGAGCCCGGGCGGAGGAGCGGCTCCGGAGCCGCCGGCCCGACATCGACTACCACCGGGCGGAGATGGCCCTCCGGCGGGCCCTCAACCGGATCAAGGCCGCCCAGGGCTGAGGATCCCCCGACCGGCGCTTCTCCTCGGACGGTGGCGCTCTTCGGGTCAGGGCCGGCATCATGCCGGCCCTGCGCCGTTCCTGCTCCCTCTGTCTGCCTGCCCTCGCCCACGCCCAGCCTTCGGAACCAACCCCTCGCCCCTGGTGAACCTCTCGCCGGCCCGTCGGTATAGCCCTGCGGCCTGCTGGCAAGAATAGGCACGCACGGCAGGACGTGCAGGGGAGAGGATGACCGTGGACCGGGGCCTCGCTCCAGAGACAGGCGCCGCAGGAGCTCGGGAACCCTCCCGCCCCCCAGTGGGACGGCGCCTGCGGCAGAGCCTCATCCAAGCCGCGCTGGCCACCCTCGTCCTCCTGCTGCTCCAAGGGGCGGGCGGTCGGCTGGAGAAGCCAGCGGGTCTCTTTGATCGCGCCATCCTTGCCTTCCAGACGTCGACAGCCCACCTGGTGGCCTACGATCTCGGCGCCGGCAGCCGCCTTCCCGTGGAGGGCGCCGGGTTTCGGGGCTTGGAGCGGCTTCTGGACCGGGTCTGGCAAGCGCTGGCTCGAGGGGGCGAGCCCGATCACAGGGTGGCTACCCGGGAGGGGGACCTCCTGCTCCTGAGGGGGACCAGGGAGACGGCGTGGGGGCGCTGGCAGGTGACCGTTCTCCGGGAGGACGGCGCCCCCTGGGCGACGGTCTGGGTGCGGGCGACGGGAACCTCGCCGGAAGGTCTCCACCACCAGGCCCGCCAGCTGGTGCGGGGCTCAGGCCGGCTCCAACCGGCCGCGGGGCGGTGGCTCTACGTCCGCTTGGAAGGACGGTATCCCACGCCCTTGAGCGGACCGGCCCGCCAGGTGGTGGGGGCGAGCCTCGCCCGGACCCTGGGGCCCGATCCTTCCCTCCGCATCCACCTGACGGCCGTTGACCAGACAACACAGCTCGTCATCGAGTCTGCGGGCCCTTCCCCGGCGGACCTGCCGCTGCCAACCTACGCTCAAGCGAGGTGAGTCTTCATGCGGGAAAGGCTGAAAGCCCTCTGGCAGCAGGCCCGCATCCCCGCGGGAAGCGGGTGGAGCCGGCTGAGCCGTGCCAGCCGCCGCCTGGGGCGGGGGCTCGGTTGGGCCTTGGCCTGGGCCGCCAGGGGCTTGGGCAGGGCCCTGCGGAACACCTTCAGCTGGCAGGGCGGGCTGCTGGCGGCTCGCTGGATCGTGGTCCTGACGGTGGTGGCAGGCCTGGGCTACTTCCTGGGCCGGTCCCGGCCCGACCTGGTGCCGGCCATGCCCTGGGAGGCGGCCGACGGGGAGCGGATGGTCCAGAGCCCCACCCTCGTGGCGCCCCGGACGGATGACATCCTTTCGGGGGTGGATGAGATCCTCCCCGCGGCCGACTCGGGGCCCGGGCTCCCTGAAGCCCCCCTCGATCCGGTGAGCGTGGAGGCCCCTGGTCCTTTCCAGGGCCCCCAGGTCCCCGGTGGGGAAGCGGCTGAGGCGAGCCAGGCCAGCCCGGCGGCCATCCCCCTGGCCGATCTCTCCCAGATGACCCTCCCCGTCACGGGCAGCCTGGGCCAGGCGTACGCCTGGCGGCGGGATCCGGGTACCCAGGCGTGGCGCCTCCACGACGGCGTCGACTTGATCGCCGGTCCCAGGCAGCTGGTGGTGGCCGCGCTGCCCGGGCGGGTGGTCCGGGTCTTCCCGCTGGCCACCGGCGGTCTGGGGGTCTGGGTGGAGCACAGCGGGGGGTGGACCACTCGGTATGAATCCCTCAGTGAGGTCTTCGTGGTGGAAGGCCAGGCCGTCGCCCAGGGTCAGGCCGTCGGCCGGGTGGGCCGGCTGGATGACGGGCTGAGCCTCGGGGTCCACTTCAGCCTCTACCGGGACGGCCAGCCCCACGACCCGGCCCGGTTTCTCCCGGCCCTTCGTCCCTGAGGCCTGGGGGCCCGGCCTCTGGCCGGGCCCTCGGCCGCCTGGCCGCCCCGAGGCTCGGGGGCCTCCCCCGGACTCGGGCCCCTCCCGCCCGGGTCATTCAGGCTCCGCATAAAGGTGGGCCCCCGGAGGTCCGGCGCGGGTGGGGGAAGGGGCTCCTGGTGCGCCTTTCCCGTCGCGCCCCAGCATATTCACCGGCGCCCCACATAGACATGGACCACAGGAGGCGGCGAGGGGGCGCGGCGATGCGGGAGTACATCAGGAAAAGGGTTCTGGAGATCAGCGCCTACATCGTCGACACCAACGCGACGGTGAGGCAGGCGGCCAGCGTCTTCGGCGTCAGCAAGTCCACCGTGCATAAAGATGTCACTGAGCGGTTGCCGCGGGTGAATGCGGAGCTGGCCCTCCGGGTGAAGCGGGTCTTGGAGCGGAACAAGGCGGAGCGGCACATCCGGGGGGGCGAGGCGACCCGCCAGAAGTACCGGGGGGAGCGGAAAGTCTCCTGAACTCTGCCCCACAGCCAAAAGGGGTGACTTTTCGGCACGATCCGGCATAAGGGAAGGATTTACCAGGCCCAGGCTCGAAACTGTGGCCAGCCCAAGGGGGATTGGGAGGACGATCCAGGGTGGCACTCTTCAGCCGGGGCATCGGGATTGATCTGGGCACAGCCAATCTTGTGGTCTATGTGGAAGGGAAAGGCATTCTCCTGCAGGAGCCGTCGGTGGTGGCCGTCCGGGTCGAGGATGGCGAGTTGGTCGCCGTCGGCGAGGAAGCCTACCAGATGATGGGGCGGACCCCGGGGGTCTACGAGACGGTCCACCCCCTGCAAGACGGGGTGATCGCCCACTTCGACCTCACCCAGAAACTCCTGGTCCACGCCATGCAGCGGGCCCTGGGGCGGATCCCCCTGGTCCGCCCTGACGTGGTCGTCTGCATTCCCGCAGGGATCACCAGTGTGGAACGGCGGGCGGTGGTGGACGCGGTCCTTGCTGCGGGGGCCCGCCACTGCGAGCTGATCAGCGAGCCCATGGCCGCCGCCTTGGGCGCCGGCTTGGAGGTGACCCACCCCCGGGGCCGGATGGTGATCGACGCCGGCGGCGGCACCACCGACATCGCCGTCCTCTCCATGGGCCAGGAGGTGGTGGCCACCTCCATCCGGGTGGGGAGCACCGACTTTGACTCGGCCATCGCCCGCCACTTGGAGCGGACCCACCAGCTGGTGGTCGGCCCCCGCACGGCCGAGCAGCTGAAGATCCAGGTGGGGGCGGCCCGGCCCACCTCTGAGGTCCGGGCTCTGGAGGTGAGCGGCTTCCACCGGCCCTCGGGCCTGCCCAAGCGCCTCCAGGTGACCAGCGATGAGCTCTTCCCCGCGTTGGACGAGCCCATCCAGGCCATCCTCGACGGGATCCGCTGGGTGCTGGAGCGGACGCCGCCGGAGATGGCGGCGGACATCTACGAGGATGGGATCCTCCTGACGGGCGGCGGGGCCCTCCTGCGCGACTTCCCCGAACGGGTGGCCGACGAGCTGGGCGTACCCACCCGGCTGGCCGAGGATCCCTTGACGTGCGTCGCCCGGGGGACGTGGGCGGCCCTGGAGATGGTCCGCCGCCGGGGCAAGGAGCTCCCCTCCCTCTTTGTGGGCGAGGCGGCCACGACCCGGGAGTGAGGCCAGCCCGCCTCCTTCTGGCTTGACAGCGCGCTCAAGGATCGCTCCCGCTTGCCGATGATGGAACCAGACACTCCCTCGGGACCTTTGGCTTGATCGGCAGGTTCGGTGCGGGCCTGGAAGGAAGGAGGGCGTCCGCTTGCTGCGCGGCTTGTACACCGCCGCCTCAGGGATGCTGGCCCAAGCGGTCCGCTTGGAGCTGGAGACCAACAACCTGGCCAACGTCTCCACCACGGGGTACAAGGCGGATCAGGCTGAGCTGGTCAGCTTCCCCACCCTCTTGCTCCGCCGGGTGGGGGGCGAAGGAGGGGATCCTGAGCCGCTCCATCCCCTGGGAGTGGAGGTGCGCACCCGGCCTGAGGGCCTGGACCGGCTCCCCTTCCGGGAGGCGCCGGTGGTGGGCCCCCTGGGCACCGGTGTGTATGTGGAGGGGGTCTACACCTCCTTCCAGCAAGGCCCCTTGCGGGAGACGGGCAACCCCCTGGACCTGGCCTTGGAGGGTCCGGGGTTCTTCGCGCTGGAGACGCCGGCGGGCGTCCGCTACACCCGGGCGGGCAGCTTCGTCCTGGACAGCGAGGGCTACCTGGCTGACCTTCGGGGGAACCGGGTCTTGGGGGTGGACGGGCCCATCCAGGTCGGCTTGGAAGGGGCGGTCGCCGTCGGCCAGGATGGCACGGTCTTTGTGGACGGGGCCCTGGTGGGCCAGCTGTTGATTGTGGATTTCGCCGACCCCAACGGGGAGCTGCGGAAGGAGGGGGCGACCCTCTTGGCCCCTCTGGAGGGCGCGGAACCTCTGGCGGCCGACGGGACCCGGGTGGCCCAGGGGATGCTCGAGGGTTCGACGGTTCAGGTGGTGGAGAGCCTGGTCCGCCTCATTGAGCTGCAGCGGGCCTACGAGTCGAGCCAGCGGGTGGTCCGCTCCTACGACGAGACCTTGGATCAGACGGTGAATGAGCTGGGACGGATCTAACGGGCAGGCAGGCACGTGGCTTGGGGGAGAGGGCTGAGGCTGGACCGCGTGGCGGAGGTCTCTCGCCACTGACCGATCGAGGTGGCGACCTTTCCCCTTGACCTGCCTCCCGAGCACGGGAGGGAGACCGATGCTTCGCTCGCTTTGGACGGCTGCCTCAGGGATGGCGGGGCAGCAGTTCAACATCGACACCATCTCCAACAACCTGGCCAACGTCAACACCACCGGGTACAAGAAGAACCGGGTGGATTTCGAAGACCTCCTCTACCAGACGGTCCGCTTCGCCGGCACCCCCGTCACCGCCGGCGCCCAGATCCCCGTGGGGCTCCAGGTGGGCCACGGGGTGCGGCCCATCGCCACCCAGAAAATCTTCACGCCCGGGTCCTTCAAGCAGACGGAGAACCCCCTGGATCTGGCCATCGAGGGGGACGGCTTCTTCCAGGTGCTCCTGCCGGACGGCACCATCGCCTACACCCGGGACGGCTCCTTCAAGCGGGACGGCCTGGGCCGGATCGTCACCTCCGACGGCTTCGCCCTCGAGCCGGAGATCATCATCCCGGAAGACGCCGTCGATGTGACCATCGGTTCCGACGGGACCGTCTCCGTCCTCTTGCCCGGTGACAGTGAACCCCAGATGGTGGGCCAGATCGAGCTGGTCCGGTTCGTCAACCCCGCGGGCTTGAGCAGCCTGGGCCGGAACCTCTACGTGGAGACGGCCGCTTCGGGCCCGCCCATGGTGAGCACACCGGGCTTGGACGGTTTCGGCACCCTGGCCCAGGGCTGGCTGGAGATGTCCAACGTCCAGGTGGTGGAGGAGATGGTCAACCTGATCATCGCCCAGCGGGCGTACGAGACCAACTCCCGGGCCATCCAAGCTTCCGATGAGATGCTGCAGACGGCCAACAGCTTGAGGCGGTAGCCCTTGAGGGGGTAGGAGGGAAGACCATGACCCGTCGCGGTGAGCAAGGGTGGCGTTCGGTTTTGGGCGCGCTCTTGCTGCTCGTGGTGCTGGCGGCACCCGGTGAACCGGCGGCGGGCGCGTCTTCGGAGGAGCCGGCCATCCCTGAGGGCCCGGCCCGGGTGATCCTGCCCGAGGTGGTGGAGGTGCCGGGCGGGACCGTCACCCTGGGCGATGTGGCCCAGATCGAAGGGCCGCCCGAGCTCGTCGACCGGTTGGCTCAGGTGCCGGTGGGGGCGGCGCCCCTGCCGGGCCGGAGCCGTTGGCTGGCCACGGGCTACCTGGCCGTCCGTTTCCGGCAGGCGGGGATCGACCCCGACCAGGTGGTGGTGGACGGGCCTGAGCGGGTGCAGCTGGTCACGCCGGCCGCCCCCGCCAGCACCGCCCCCACCAGCCCAGCCCCCCGCGGGCTGGAGCCGGGGGTGAGCCCGGCGGTGGGGGCGGGCCCGCCCCTGGTGGCCCGGGACGAGCAGGTCACCCTGGAGGCGGTGGCCGGCAGCGTGGTGGTCCAGGTGCCCGCCCGGGCCCTGGCTCCCGGCCGTCTGGGCGAGCGGATCCGGGTGCGCAACCTGACCAGCGGCCTGGACGTGGAGGCGGTGGTGGTCGGCCCGGGCTGGGTCCGGGTCGAGGCAGGCAGCGAGACCGGGTGGGGTGAGGAGGTGCCGCAGTGAGAGACGGTGGGTCCCTAAAGAGGCGGCGGCGGGTCCAGGCGCTCCTGATCGCGGCCAGCGTGCTGCTCGCCGGTGTCGGGTGGGCTCCCAGAGCGGCCGCCCAATCCCTCTGGCCGGTGGAGGGGGCGCCCTCCCTCTTCGCCGACCGGAAGGCGAGCCGGACGGGGGACCTGGTCACCCTGGTCATCCAGGAGTGGACCGAGGGGCGCCAGTCGGCAGTGACGAGCACCAGCAGCGACCACCAGACGTCTCTTTCCCCGGCGAGCGTGCTCACCCAGTGGATCCCCGGGCTGAGCCTGTCGGCCAGCCAGAGTGGCGAGGGCAACGGGAGCACCCGGCGGGGCAGCTCCCTGGAAGCCCGGCTGACGGCCCGGGTGGTGGAGGTGACCCCTGAAGGGAACCTCCGCATCGAGGGGAGCCGGGAGATCGTCATCAACGGGGACAAGCAGCGCCTGACCATCACGGGCCTGGTCCGGCCTGAGGACATCAGCGCCAACAACACCGTCCTCTCCTCGTACTTGGCCGATGCCAGGATCGAGCTGGACGGCGAGGGGCCCGTGGGCGACCTGCAGGATCCGGGCCTCTTGACCCGGCTCTTCAACTGGCTCTTTTAGCGCTGGTGGAGGGGCGGGCTCCGGGAGGGGTGAGACCAGTGATCACGGTGGGACGTGCAAACGAGCAGGCCTGGCTTGGGGCGGCGCTGGTGACGCTCCTGGGCCTCCTCCTGGCGGCGGCCTTCCTTCCGGGCCCGGTTGGCGCCCAGGCCGAGGCCGCCTTCGCCCTGGGCGATCCGGTGGTCCGGATCAAAGAATTGGTGGAAGTGGAGGGCGTCCGGCCCAACCAGCTGGTGGGCTTGGGCCTGGTGGTGGGCCTGAACGGCACGGGCGATTCCCAGCGGAATGAGGCCAACGTCCGCATGGTGGCCAACATGTTGGAGCGGTTCGGGCTCCGGGTGGAGCCCCGGGACCTCATCCTCCGGAACGTGGCGGCCGTCACCGTCACCGCGGAGCTGCCTCCCTTCGCCCGTCCGGGGAGCACCATCGATGTGACCGTCGCCTCCTTCGGCGACGCCCGGAGCCTGGCGGGAGGGCTCCTCCTGCAGACACCCCTCCTGGGCGCCGATGGCCAGGTCTACGCGGTGGCCCAAGGTTCCCTCACCCTGGGCGGCGGCACCTCCAGCCGCTACGCCCGCACCAGCTCCGTCCACCCCCTGGTGGCCGTCCTTCCCGGCGGGGCCTACGTGGAGCGGGCGGTACCGGGAGCCGTCTTGCCCTCGGAGCTCCGCCTCCTCCTCCGGCGGCCCGACTTCATCACCGCCAGTCGGATCGTGGCCGCCATCGAGGAGGCGTACGGCCCAGGGACGGCGGTGGCCGAGGACAGCGGGAGCATCCGGCTCATCCCGCCTGACGCGCTGGCCCAGCGGGCCGTCGACTTCCTGGCCGACGTGTTGGAGCTGACGGTCGTCCCCGACAGCGGCGGCCGGGTGGTGGTCGATGAGCGGACGGGGACGGTGGTCATCGGGCACCGGGTCCGCATTTCGCCCGTGGCCGTCGCCCACCGGGGCGTTCAGGTGGAGGTGGGCCGGTCCGCCCGCCGGGCCAATCCGGGGGAGGCGGTCCACCTCCTGGACGGCGGCACCGTGGACGAGCTGGTGGCCGCCCTCAACGCGGCCGGGGCCGGGCCCGACGACCTGGTAGCCATTCTCCGGGCCGTGGCTGAAGCGGGCGCGCTCCACGGCCAGCTGGAGGTCCGGTGAGCATGGATCCGCTCGGGTATCTTCCCGCCCCGCTGTCCTCCTGGCGGCCCGCCCGGCCCGATCCCCCTCGCTCCCGCCAGGAGGCGGAGACAGTCGCCCGGGAGCTGGAAGCCGTCTTCCTATCCGAACTCCTCAAGAGCCTCGAGGCCACCCTCCCCAGCGGGAGCCTTCTGGGCCCCGGGGGGTCCCCCATCCGGGCGGGACTGGTCCGGGACGAGCTGGCCCGCTTCTTGGCCCAGCAGGGCGGCATTGGCCTGGCTGACGTGATCCTGAACAGCCTGGACCTGCCCCCTGAGGGTGGGGAGGAGAGTGGCGAGCCCTCCGAGAAACTCTAACCCAGCCTTTCGATGCCAGCGCGTCCCGACGCTGGGCGGGGAGTGTGGTCTGACTGGTGGATGGTGAGGCCCGTCGGTCGGTGAGCCAGCCAGGGCGGTGGTGGGTGGCCCCCCTGCTGATCTGGCTGGTCTTCTCGTGCTTGGGGGTCGCCCTGCCCCATCCGGCGGCCGGGGCGGGAGCCGGCGGGCAGCTCCAGATCGGAGAGCCGTGGGAGATCTGGGTGGGGTACGGGGTCCGTTTCGGGCTGCTCACCATCGAGACGCCCGCTGGGCCCGCCCGGGCCCAGTACCTCCGGGTGGATACCCGTCTGGACGGGGTCCAGGTCCGGCCCGTGCTGGCTGGGGCCACCCTGGAGGGCCGGGCCACGGTGGGTCAGATGGTCCGGGAGCACGGCGCCTTGGCCGGGGTGAATGGCACCTATTTCGCCGCCGGCCGCCCCTTGGGTCTCCTTCTCCTGGACGGCCAGATGCACAGCCAGCCCATCCTCTCCCGGACGGCCCTATTCTTTGGCCGGGGGCCCTTCGGCGAGGCCCGCTGGTGGATCGGCCCCGCCACCTTCCAAGGGGAGGTGGCGGGCCGGGAGGGGACCCGCCCCCTGGCGGCCGTCAACCGGGCGCCGGGCATCCAGGAGCTGGCCGTTTTCACCCCCCTGGCCGGCGCGGTGGCCCGGGTGCCTGAGGGCGGGGCCGCCTGGGCAGTGGTGGACGGCCAGGTGGTGGCCACGTCCGTGGGGGAGTCCCTGCCCATTCCGCCCGACGGGTACGTCATCGTGGCCGGTGCCCAGGCCGAGGCGCCGTGGCCCGTGATGCCCGGGATCCCCTTGGAGGCCCGGTGGGGCCTGGCGGAGGCGATCCCCCTGGACCACCTGGAGTGGGCAGTGGGGGGTGGGCCCCGCTTGCTGCGGGCCGGGCGTGTGGATGTGACCGCGGAGGCCGAGCGGTTTCAGCCCGACGTGGCCCGGAGCCGGGCACCCCGGACGGCAGCCGGCGTGGACAGTCGGGGCCGGCTCATCCTGCTCACCGTCAACGGGCGTCAGGCCTCCAGCGTCGGCCTCACCCTGACCGAACTGGCCGAGGTCATGGCCTCCCTGGGCGCCCAGGACGCGCTCAACCTGGACGGCGGCGGGTCCAGCACCATGGTGCTTCGCGGCGACTTGTTCAATCTTCCGTCCGACGGGCGGGAGCGACCTGTGGCCAACGCGCTCTTGGTCTTCACCGATCGCTGATTCCCGCCTCCCGGAGAGAGGGAGAGATCCATGCCCTTCACAAGGCTGAAGGCGCACGCGCTTTGGCTCCTGGTAGCGGCCCTCCTGGGCCTGACAGCGCCGGCAGGGGCCGCCCCCATCTGGAACGGCCAGCTCTTCCCCGTGGAAGAGGTGGCGCCCGGTCTCCGGGGGACGGGGTACACCGTCATCGGGGGAACGGATATCGAAGCCTTTGACGTTCTCTTCCTCGGGGTCCTCCCCGGGGCGGGGCCGGCGGGTGACCTCCTCCTGGTGGAGACGTCCGGCCCCCTCATCGAGCAGACAGGCGGCATCGCCTCCGGCATGAGCGGCAGCCCTGTCTTCGTGGACGGCCGCTTGGTGGGCGCCATCGCCTACGGCTTTGGCTACGCCGATCACCGGATCGGCCTGGTGACGCCCATCGGCGACATGCTCCGGGTTCTGGAGCGGATGGGGGCTGAGGACGCGGCGGCCCAGGCGCCCTCGCCCGCGGGACCCCGCCAGGTAGCCTTCGCTCCCGATGAGGCCACGGCCGCCCAGCTTCTCGCCCAACTGCCGCCAGGCACCGAGGTGCTGGTCCCCCTGGCCACGCCGCTGATGGCGGGCGGGTTCGGGCCCCGGGCCCTCCACCTGGTGGAGGGGTGGGCGAAGCGGCTCCCTGGGGGTCCCTTCCTCACCGTGCCCACAGGGACGGCCCCCGCCTCGGTCCAGCCGGGGACGGTCTCTTTCCAGCCGGGGAGCGCCTTTGGCGTCCAGCTCCTGGGCGGTGATGTGAGCCTCTCGGCCCTGGGTACCGTCACCTGGACCGATGGGGACCGGTTCCTGGGGCTGGGCCATCCCTTCCTCAACGGGGGCGCCGTCCATTGGGTGACCAGCGGCGCCGCCATCCTCCGGACCGTCTCCAGTGCCCAGATGCCCTTCAAGGTGGGCGTGGTGACCGACCCGGCGGGCACCCTGACCCAGGACCGGGCGGCCGGGGTGGCCGGGCGCTTGGGCCCCCTCCCCGAGCGGGTCCAGGTGGCGGTCCGGGTCACTGACCTGGACCATCCCCAGGGGGAGACCCCCCAACGGTTCAGCTTCTGGGCCGTGGACGACCCCTGGCTCCTGCCCGATCTGGTCACCGTCGGGGTCCTCCAGGCCCTGGACCAGGGGATCGACCGCATCGGCCCCGGTACCGCCCGGGTCCTCTTCCGCCTGGAGGCGGAGAGCCTCCCCCAAACCCTGGTCCGGGACAACATGGTCTACTCCGAATCGGACGTCTCCGCCCTGGCCGTGGGCGAGCTCCTGGAAGGGGTGGAGCTGCTGGCGGCCAATCCCTTCCGGGAAGTGCCCCTCCGCCGGGTGGAGGTGGAAGCCCGCATCACCCGCCAGCCCCAAGTGGCCCAGATCGTGGAGGTTCGCCCCGCGGCCACCCGGGTGGCCGCCGGCGACTCGGTCCTCATCGAGGTGGAGCTCCAGACCTACCGGGGCCCCCGGGAGACGCGGGCGATCCGCCTCACCATCCCGCCGGGCACCCCCGCCGGCCGGGTGGCGGTGACGGTCCGGGGTGGGTATAGCACCAGCCCTTCGGCCGTGGTCCATGCTGAGCTCTTTGCCGAGGAGAAAACGGGCGAGCCGGTGGAGGAAGGTCTCCCCCTGCCCGAGGGCGGCTCCCTGGAGGAGCAGCTGGAGACCTTCCGGACCCGGGAGCGGAACTACGAGCTGGTGGCCGAGTTCTACCCGCCCTTCGGCCCGCTGCCGCCGGCGGAGTCCCAGGCCGGCGCGGAGAACCCGGCCCGGACCGAAGGGGAGGGGGCGCCGATGGCGGAGGAGGATCGGGACCAGCCCCGCAGCCATCAGCCCAGCCTGCCCGGCAACGGGAAGCCTGTCCAGGCCCGCCTGGCCACCGACTGGGTCATCCGGGGATCGGACCAGTTCGAGCTGGAGATCGTCGAGCCAGTCCAGGAAGAGGAACCCGCGGCAGAGGCTCCCGGTTCCACCCCCTTCTGACTCCCGGAACAGGAATTACAGGCCCTTTTCCGGGAGGATGGGTCTGGGCCGCCACGAACCTATGGCTTGGCGCCGGCTCGAGCCGGGCCGGGGACCTTCACCCTGGAGCTGCCAACGACGAGTGGGGGCGTTCACGTGCGACCAATGAGGAATCAGACCATGCATCGTCTCAGGATCCTGACCTGGCTGCTGGTGGGGCTGATGATCAGCCTGGGGCCGGCCGCTGCGGTCCAGGCCCAGGAGGCGACGGAGCCCATCGTCCAGTCCATTGCGGTCCGGGGCAACCAGCGGGTCCCGGCCGAGGTGATCCTGGACCAGATCAAGGCCAGCCGCATCGGCCGGCCCGTGGACCCTGAGGCCCTCCAGAAGGATGCCCAAGCCATCCTGGAGCTGGGAACCATTGAGAGCGTCAGCTTCCACATGCCCGTGGTGCCCGGCGGGATCCAGCTGGTCTTCGTGGTGGAGGAGCTGCCCGTCTTGACCCGGGTGGTCCTGGAAGGGCTGGAGGGTCTGGACGAGCAGGCGCTCCTCGCGGAGACGGGGCTGGTGACGGGTGAGGTCCTCGACCTGCACGAGGTTCAGAACGCCCTCGCCACCATCCAGTACCAGGCGCTGGAACAGGAGGGGCTCCTGATCCGGCCCACCCAGACCCCGACCTGGAACGATGAGGGCGTCCTCACCCTCGCCTTCGCGCCTGTCCGGTTGAACGAGATCCGGGTGGAGGGGAACCAGAAGACCCTGGACTACGTCATCCTGCGGGAGATGCGTATCAAGCCCGGGGACCCCATCGACCTGAAGGTGGTCGACCGGGGCTTGCGGGACGTCCTCCAGCTGGGATACTTCGACCAGGTGAGCCGGAGCTTCGCTGAGACGGGCGACCCCGAGACCTTGGACCTGATCGTCCACGTCCAGGAGCGGAAGACAGGGATGGCCAGCCTGGGGGTCACCTGGAGCTCGCCGGGGGGCTTCGGCGGGTATGTGGACGTCTCGGACGTCAACTTCCTGGGCCGGGGCCAGGAGGCGGGCGTGAAGATCTCGGTGGCCCGTTCCTCCAGCGAGTACGAGCTCCGCTTCCGGGAGCCGTACCTGACCGACAGCGGCCTCTCCCTCGGGGTGAGCCTCTTCCACCGGAACCGGGTGGACACCAAGCACCCGTCCCAGAGCTGGTACCACGACCTGGGGCTGAGCCTCAGCCTGGGCCACCCCGTCGGGAGCTACAGCCGCCTCATCGGGACCTTCTCCATGGACACCCGGACCTACGACGAAAAGGCGTACGACCCAGACCTGGGCAGATTTGCCAACAGCAGCTACCGGTCCTTTGAGCTGGCCCTGGCCACCGACACCACCGACCACCCCTTCTTCCCCACGACGGGGTACCGGAACCGGCTCTCGGTCACCTTCGGCGGCGGGCTTCTGGGCGGTGACTGGAGCCACCAGATCTACCAAGAGACCTTCAGCCGCTACATCAAGGTGGGGAGCTCCAACCAGACCCTGGCCTTCCGCCTCAGCACCGGCTGGCTGAACGGCGAGGCCCGGCGGAGCGAGCAGTTCTGGGTGGGCGGCTCCGAGACCCTGCGGGGGTACGACCCCGGCGAGTTCGTGGGGCACGCCAAGCTGGTGGCCAACGCGGAGTACCGGTTCCCCATCGCGGATCAGGTCCAGGGCGTCTTCTTCGTGGACGCGGGCCGGGCGTGGGACTTTGAGAAGGACGAAGCGGTCCGGCTGGCCGACCTGGAGGTGGGGTACGGCTTCGGCATCCGGCTGAACACGCCCATCGGCATGCTCCGCCTCGACTACGGCATGAGCGCCGATCGGCCGGGCCAGCCCTACATCAGCATTGGACAGACCTTCTGACCCGGCACCGGGGGGAAGGGCATCAGAGGAGGGGCCAAGGTGGTACGGGAACATGGAGGGAGCTGGGGGACCGTCGTCGCCAGCCGCGCCGTCGTCGCGCTGCTGGCGGCGCTGGTCTTTCTCGCCCCTGCGGGGGCAGGGGCCCAGGGGGAGGGGCCGGCCGTCGGCTACGTGGACCTGCAGGTGATCCAAGCCCAGTACCTGCTGCCCAACCTGCAGCCGTCTCTGGCCGCACTGGAGCAACGGCTGATCGAACTCCAGGCCAAGTTTGACGAGGAGAGCGTGGGCCTGGACGACGAGGCCAAGCAGGCCCTCTTCAACGTGTACCAGGCGGAGCTCAACGCGCAATCGGCCGGGGTGGAGCGTTTCGAGGAGGAACTGAAGGCCAACATCGCGGCCGCCATCGCCTCGGTGGCCGCCGAGCACGGGGTCTCCACGGTTCTGGCCAAGGACGTGGTCCTCACCGTGACCGGGGACCATGGGCTGCCGCGGGTGATGACCCAGCCGCTGGTCCTCCACGGGGGCATCGATCTGACGGGCCCCGTCCTGCGCCGGTTGGGTGTCCAACTGGCCTCCCCGGAGAACGGTGAGGAAGGATAAGCCTTGCGGCGCCAGGCAGACGCCTCCCGCCTGGGGAGATTACAATAGGTGGAGAGCCCGCGCGCGGGCCAATGGGAAGAGGAGGCGGGACCCTTGGTCGACGAGGCGACGGTCCGTGAAGCCTTGAAGGTGGTCATTGACCCCGAATTGGGCATGAACGTGGTCGATTTGGGGCTGATTTACGGGGTGGAGATCGACGAGGCCAAAGGGCACGTCCACGTGAAGATGACCCTCACCACCCCCGGGTGCCCCCTGTACGCCACCATCAACGATCAGGTCCACGCGGCGGTCAAGCCTCTGCCCGGCGTCAACTCGGTGGAGACGGAGCTGGTCTGGGATCCCCCCTGGACGCCGGAGATGATGAGCGAAGAGGCGAAGCGGCTCCTGCGCTGGGGCATCCGCTGAGACGGGCCAGGCCCAGGAGCGCCAAGGCAGGGAGGCAGGAGGGAGAGCGGTGGAGCGCCACGCGGAGGAGCTGGCCGCCCGGCTGGGGGGCCAGCTGGACGGCCCGGCTGACCTGGTGGTGACGGGGCCCGCCCCCTTGGACGAGGCGGGGCCGCGCCATGTGGCCTATCTGGATCAAGGCCAGCCCTGGGCCCGGGCGGAGCAGAGCCGGGCCGGCCTCCTCCTGGCCCCCCGCAGCCTCCGGGATCAGGTGAAGACGACCCGCCCCGTCATCTGGGTGGACCATCCCCGGGTCGCCTTCGCCCAGGTGCTGGCCCTCTTTCAGGAGCCGGGCTGGTTGGAGGAAGGGATCCATCCCACGGCCTGTGTCGCCCCCGACGCGGAGCTGGGGGAGCGGGTCCGGGTGGGTCCCTACGTCTTTATCGGGCCCGGCGCCCGCATCGGCGCGGGCACCTGGCTCTACCCGGGAGCCCGGGTGGGGCGGGGGGCGGTGGTGGGCCGCGACTGTCTTCTGCGGGAGAACAGCGTGGTGGCCGACCGGGTCCACTTGGGGGACCGGGTCATCCTCCAGCCGGGGGCGGTGGTGGGGGCCGACGGATTTGGCTACGCCACCGACGGAACGGGAACGCACCACAAAATCCCCCATTTGGGCACCGTGGTGGTGGAGGATGATGTGGAGATCGGCGCCAACAGTACCATTGACCGGGGGACCCTGGGGGCGACGGTCATCGGGCGGGGGACCAAGATCGACAACCTGGTCCACGTGGCCCACAACGTCCAGATCGGGGAAAACTGCCTGCTGGTTGCCCAGGTGGGGGTGGCGGGGAGCGCCCGGCTGGGTCGAGGGGTGATCCTGGCGGGCCAGGCGGGCGTCAGCGACCATGTCCGGCTGGCCGACGGGACCATGGTCGCGGCCCAGGCCGGCGTCTTGAAAGATGTGGACGGGGGTCTGGTCTCGGGGCTCCCGGCTCGGCCCCACGGGGAGCAGATGCGGATGCTTGCCGCCCAGCGGCGGGTGCCCCAGCTCTTGCGGGAGGTGGCCGCCCTGCGGGCCGAGGTGGCCCTCCTCCGGGACCAGCTCGCCTTCCTTCGGGGCGAGCGGGCGGGGGAGTCCTTGAGCAGGGACGAGGGGCCGGCACGGGGAACCACGGGGGAAGAGTGAGAGCTTGAGGCGAGTGAGGTGACCTATGTGGTGAGGCAAGGGAGGCGTTGGCGGGGGATTCTGGCCGCCGTGCTGGCTGCCGTGTTCTTCGTTCCCGTCCCGGTGGGGGCCGGGGGGACCACGTCGGGCCTGACGGGTTTGGTGGAGGTGAAGACGGCCGATGTGTTGCCGCCGGAGAGCCTCCGCCTCTCCCTCTACTACAACAGCCAGTCCTCGGCGTTCCAGCCGGCGGTTGCCTTCGGCATCGTGCCGGGGTTGGAGGTGGCGGTCAACGGGTCGACGGGCGGTCGGGGTGGCGACGGCACCCTGGGCTTGGGGGCCAAGATCGGGGTGCTGGCCGAGACCCGGGATCTGCCGGGCCTGGCCCTGGGCTTTACCTGGGGCGGTGTGGACTCCCCCAGCTTCTTCGGCACGTTGAGCAAGCGCCTGAGCAACCTCTGGCGCCTCCACGGGGGTCTCACCACAGGGAGCGACCACCCCTTCTTCATCGGCCTGAGCGGGCTGCTCAACCCCGTCCAGGCGGGGGGCGGTTTCCCGCCCACCACCCTCTTGATTGAGGCCGACGGCGACTCCCTCTTGGTGGGGACCCGCTTCAACCTGGCTGCCGGATTCGACGCGACCTTGGCCCTGCGGAGTCTCGAATCCTTCCAAGTGGGCGTCAGTTACCAAACCAGTTTCTAGAAGCCTCTCATCATCTTTTCCAATCCCGTCGGAGCTTGCCGGGAGCGGCACCACTTGCTGGCCGGGGCCGCTCCCGGTCTGTGTTATAATCCGCGCGGCCCACCACGAAAGGGACGGTGTCCGTGCGGATTCTTCTCCAAGATGGTTTCGGAAAACACTTGATTCTCCTCTGGCTTCTGGCCGCCCTCCTCACCACGGGAGGAGCGTGGGCCGGCGCGCGCGTGGCCAGGGTATACCTCGGCCGGACGGTCGATGAGGCCCTGGGCGACGCTGGGGCCTACGACGCCATCCTCCACTGGCGTTCTGAAACGGCTTTCCAAAGTTTGTCCGAAGCGGAAGAGCTTCTCGCCGCGGCCTACCCCGGCGTCCGGCTCCACCGGGGGCCGGAGGTGGTGGGGAACGCCAACCTCTTCGTGGCCCTTCCTGAGAGCGCCCGGACGGCCGCCGGCCTGGAGGAACTGCCTCAGGCGGTGCGGGAGCTGCCCGGGTACAACGGGATCACCTACCTGGTGGAGCCCTCCATCGATCTGGCGGGGGTGCCCCCGGGCCTGGAAGAGGAGCTGACCCGGCAGGTGGCGGCCATCCCGGGGGTCGCCTTCGTCTTCTGGCACGGAACCACCCTCACCGCCGTTCTGGAGGGAGCGGGGCAGCTCCCTGAGGTCTCCCGCCGGTTGGAGGAGCTGGTGGAGGCCCAGAGCCTGGTGGAGGTCATCCTGGCCCAGGAGGGCCCGGCCGATGCCCAGGCCCTCGCCGATCGCCTGACAGCCGGGACGGGCCTCCCCTTCCACCCGCTGGGTGAGAGCGCGGAAGGGGCCCATCTGGCGGGGGCCGTCGCCCGGCTGGGCCAGCTCCTTCCCCTCCTGCGGGAGGAGACGGGGCTGAAGGCGGCCTTCGGCCAGACGGCCCAGGAGCTGCGGCAACTGGCCCAGGCGGTGGCCGAAGGGCAGGGGGCCGCCCGGTCCGCCATCCAGGCGGGCCAGGAGACGACCGCCCAGATCCAGACCGCGCTCCATCAGGTGGAGAGCCTCCAGGCCCGGGTCGACCAGCTGGCCCAGGAGCTGGCCAGCCCCCAGGGGCGGAGCACCACCCTGGGGCTCCTGGCCCAGATTCTGATGGAGAACCTGGTGGGTGGGACCGCCCAGGCGGCCCCCGGGCGACCGGCCACCCGGGAGGGGGCGGAGGATCCCCTGGCCGCGGTGGAGGCCCTCGACGGGGAGGGGCTGGCCGCCTTCCAGGGCGAGTTGGAGACGCTGCAGGCGAGCCTGGAGGCCATGGATCCGGCGGCCTTGGAGGCGGCCGCGGGCCGGTTGGAGGCGGCCATGGACCGTCTCCCTGAGTTGACCGACCAAGAGGTGGAGGAGCTGGCCGGTCTCCTTGCCCAATGGGGCTCGGACCTGGGCGAGTCGGGCGAGCGCCTCGCCTTCCTGGTGACGGGACCCGTGGCGGCAGAAGCCCTAACCCAAAGGATTGAAGACGCGCTGGGCGATGAGCAGCAGGGGGTGCGGGTGCTTCCTCCGGCAGCGGTGCGGCCCAGCCCCCGGGCCAGCCTGATGCAGATGCTCCACCAGGCCCAGGGGCTGGTAGCGGGGCTGTTGGTCATCGGGTTGGGCGGGGCCCATCTCCTCCTGGACCTGTCGGTCATCCGCCAGGGGGCCCGCACCTTGGGCCGCCTCCAGCCCCGTCGGCCCGCAGGACGGCAGGGGACCCGACCCCTCCGGCGCTGGAGCAGGGGGGGTTTCGACGGAACCTGGTGGCTCGCCATGGTCTGGGGCGGCTCCCTCCTGACGGTGGCCGCCACCCTCTCGGGGGCCCAGCTGCCGTGGGTGGACGGGAAGGGTACCTTCCTGCTGGGCGCGGTCCTGGCCCTCCTCGCCTGGGCCCTGGCGGGCCGGATCAACCCCGTCCGGGCCGAAGAGGTGGAGCTGGCGGTGGCGGCCGGGCTGACCCCCGTCCAGGTGATGGAGGCGGTCATCCTGCCCGAGGCCCGCCCCTCCCTGCTGGGCCTGATGACCCGGAATGGGCGGCTCCTGGAGGGGCCGGGCGATCCCCGGCGGCCCTTCTGGGCCCGGCTGGGCGAGACGATCCGAGGAAGGAGGCGGATCCATGGCGACGGCCACGGAGCGGGTCCCGGGCGCCCCTGAGCGGCTCCTGGGCGAGGAGGTCCTGCGGGTGCGGGGCCTGGTCAAGCGGTTCGGCTCCACCCAGGCCATCCGGGGTGTCGATTTGGAGGTCCGGTCCGGCGAGGTGGTGGTCCTCCTAGGGCCCAGCGGCTGCGGCAAGTCCACCCTTCTGCGGTGCATTGCCGGCCTGGAAGGGCCCGACCAGGGGACGGTGACCATCGGCGGGCTGGACGTGGCCGAACTGACCCCTCGGGAGCTGCCGCTCCTCCGGCGCCGGATCGGCTTTGTCTTCCAGGGATCCCATCTGGTCCGGCGGCTCACCGCCCGTCAGAACGTGGCCCTGGGCCTGGTGGCCGGGGGAACGCCCCGGGATGAGGCCTTGGCCCAGGCCGACGGGGCCCTGGAGCAGGTGGGGATGGCCTGGGCCGCGGAGCGGCTGCCCGATCAGCTCTCCGGGGGCGAGCGCCAGCGGGTGGCCATCGCCCGGGCCCTGGTGAACGACCCGCTCCTGATGCTCTGGGACGAGCCCACCGCCTCCCTGGACCCGGTGGTCGCCCACGAGATCCTCCAGCTGATGGAGCAGGTGGTGGCCCAGACGGAGCGGGCCATGCTGATGGTCACCCACCAGGTGGGCTTCGCCCGCCTGGTCGCCCACCGGCTGGTCTTCATGGACGGCGGCCGGGTGGTGGAGGCGGGGCCGCCCGAGGAGGTGCTGGCCCACCCCACCTCCCCCGTGGCCCGGCGCTACCAGGCCCTCCTGGGGGCGTGAGGGACGGGCTGGGGCCAGGCAGCAGGGAGCCCTGGTGGGTTGCCGAATGCTGGAGCAGCGGAAGATATGGGAAGGGGGCCGTCTCGATGCGGCAGGAGACCATCGCGCGGCCGGTGGAACTGGAAGGGAAGGGGATCCACTCGGGCCGGTGGAGCCGGATCCGCCTGGAACCGGCCCCGCAGGGCGGCGGCATCCGGTTCGTCCGCAGCGACCTTCCTGGGCAGCCGGTCATCCCCGCCAGCCCTGACGCGGTGGTGGCCACCCGCCGGTCGACCACCCTGGGGGTGGGCGAAGCCCGGGTCCAGACGGTGGAGCACCTCCTGGCAGCCCTGGCGGGGATGGGGCTGTGGCATGTGGAGGTGCAGGTCTGGGGCGAGGAACTGCCCGCCGGCGACGGGAGCGTGGCCACCTTCACCCGCCTTCTGAGTGAGGCGGGGCGGCGGGAGATCGAACCCGACGGGGAGGCCCTGCCCGTCCGGCCCATTCCCGCGCCGGTGCTGGTGGAGGAGGGCGGCGCGACCTTGGTCGCGCTGCCGCCCAGCGCGGACGAGGAGGCGACCCTGGCCCTCCGGTATGTTTTCCTGAGCCAGCACCGGAGCCTGGCCAGCCAGCAGTACAGCTTCCGCTTCCACCACGACGGGGATGAGCACCAGCCCTTCCTCCAGGAGGTGGCCCCGGCCCGGACCGTCGCCTTTCTGAGCGAGGTGGAGGCCCTCCGGCGGGAGGGGTTGGCCATGGGCGAGCCGGGGATGGCCGTGCTGGTCGGTGAGGAGAAGATCCTGACCGCGCTCCGCTTTCCCGACGAGGTGGCCCGGCATAAGTTGGCGGATCTCTTGGGCGACTTGGCGGTCCTGGGGCCGCTGGCCGGCACCGTGATCGGCATTGCCTCGGGGCATGCGTTGAACCGCCGCCTGGCCCAAACCCTTTCAGCGGTCTTTCAAGGAGGAGAGTCGGAATGAAGGCCATCATTCCCGTGGCGGGCGTAGGGACACGGCTGCGGCCCCAAACCCACACCGTCCCCAAGGCCCTGGTGCCCGTGGCGGGCAAGCCCATCCTGGCCCACATCTTGGATCGGCTGCTGCCTTTGGGGGTCGACGAGCTGGTCCTGGTGGTGGGCTACCTGGGTGAGAAAGTGGTCGAGTATGTGCGCGGGCGCTACCGCTTCCAGGTCCACGTGGTGGAGCAGCAGGAGCGCAAGGGCCTGGGCCATGCCATCCACCTCACCCGGCCGGTGGTGGCCGACGATGAGCCGGTGCTCATCGTCCTGGGCGACACCATTGTGGAGGCCGACCTGCAGCCGGTGGTCGCCGGGGGCCAGAACGCCATCGCGGTCCGCCGGGTGGAGGATCCCCGCCGGTTTGGCATTGCGGAGGTGGAGCACGGCCGGGTGGTCCGGCTGGTGGAGAAGCCCGATGAGCCCACCTCCAACCTGGCCCTGGTGGGCATCTACTACCTGACCCAGCCGGGGCTGCTCTACCGGGCCCTGGAGCGGGTGATTGAGGAGGGGCGGAAGGTCAAGGGCGAGTACCAGCTGACCGACGGGCTTCAGATCATGGTGGAGGAAGGGGCGGAGCTGACCACCTTTGAGGTGGAGACCTGGCACGACTGCGGCAACCCCGACACCCTCCTGGAGACCAACCGGGTCCTCCTGGAGCGGTCCCCGGGGTGGGCGGGGCCCTTCGAGGGCTCCATCATCCGGCCGCCGGTGGCCATCGACCCCAGCGCGGAGGTGCGGGCCTCCATCATCGGGCCCTACGTCTCCATCGGGGCGGGGGCGGTCATTGCCAACTCCATCGTCAGCGACAGCATCATCGGTGAAGGCGCCCGGGTGGACGGGGTGCTGCTCCGCCACTCCCTGGTGGGCGAGGAGGCCCGGGTCCAGGGGAGCGCGAGCCGGCTGAACATCGGGGACCACTCGGAGATTGTCATCGGCTCGGGAAGCGTGGACGAGCCGGAGCGGGGGCTGGTGCAGGGGTGAGCGTCGCCATCCATCCGACAGCCCAGGTCGACCGGCGGGCCGAGCTGGCCGACGGCGTGAAGGTCGGCCCTTATGCCATCATTGAGGGGCCTGTCCAGGTGGGGGAGGGGACGGAGATCGGCCCCCACGTGGTCATCTACGGGCCCACCCGCCTGGGACGCCGGAACCGGATCGGCGCGGGGGCGGCGCTGGGCCTGGCGCCCCAGGATCTGAGCTACCGGGGCGAGCCCACCGAACTGGTGGTGGGCGACGACAACGAGATTCGGGAGCATGTGACCATCAGCCGGGGGACGGTCAAGGGAGGCGGCGTCACCCGCATCGGCAACCAGTGCTACCTGATGAACGCCAGCCACGTGGGCCACGACGTGCAAATGGGCGACCGGGTGATCCTCACCGGCTACGCGGGCCTGGCCGGCCACAGCCGGATCGGGGACGGGGCGGTCATCGGGGGCATGGCCGGCATTCACCAGTTCGTCTCGGTGGGCCGGCTGGCCATGGTCGGGGGGTTGGCCATGGTCCGCCAGGACGTGCCCCCCTTCACCCTGGTGGCGGGCAACCCGGCGCGCGCCTACGGCTTGAACGTGGTGGGGCTCCGCCGGGCGGGCATGCCGGCCCAGACTCGGTCCTTGCTGAAGCAGGCCTACCGGCTGCTCTTCCGGTCGGGCTTGCGCCTGGAGGAGGCCTTGGCCCAGATTGAAGCCCTGGGGTCGGTCCCGGAGCTGGCCGAGCTGGTCGCTTTTGCCCGGGCTTCCCAGCGGGGGCTCGTGCGGGCGGGGGCGGACCATGACGACTGAGCGCGCGCCCCAGGGGGCGGATGAGATCCAGGGTGTGGCCATGGATGAGATCCAGGGTGTGGCCATCCTGGCGGGCAACGGGCGGCTCCCTACCGAGGCGGCCGCACGGCTCTGCCGGCTGGGCGCGCCGCCCCTGGTCCTCGCGGTGGGCCCTGAGGTGGATCCGGAGCTGCCCCAGTACGCCCGGGCCTACCACCGGCTGCCCGTGGGCCAGTGGGGGGAGGTGCGGCGGCTCCTGGTGGAAGGCGGGGTCCGCCGGGTGGCGCTCTTGGGTAAGGTGCCCAAGGTGAACCTCTACCATACGGCCATCGACCAGGCCCTGGCGGAGCTCCTGGCGGAGCTGCCCGCCCTCAACGACGACGCCATCATGCTGGCCCTGGTGGATGACCTGTTGCGGATGGGCTTTGAGATCCCCACCCAGGCGTGGGCCCTTCCCCACCTGCTGATGCCCGAGGGCCAGCTGACCCAGACGGGGCTCACCCCCGAGGAACGGCGGGACATCGGCATCGGCTTCCGGGTGGCGCGGGAGATCGGGCGGCTCGACCTGGGCCAGACGGTGGTGGTCAAGGACCGGGCGGTGCTGGCGGTGGAGGCCATCGAAGGGACCGACCCCTGCATCCTGCGGGGTGGGGCCCTGGGCGGTCCGGGGGCGGTGGTGGTCAAGGTGCGCAAGCCCACCCAGGATGCCCGCTTCGACCTGCCCACCATGGGCCTGGACACCGTCACCGTGGCCAAGCAGGCGGGGGTGCGGGTTCTGGCCCTGGAGGCGGGCGAGACCATCCTGGTCGACCGGGAGCGGGTGATCGAGGAGGCCGATCGGGCCGGGATTTGCCTGATCGGGGTGCGGGAGGAGAAGGCGACGACGTGGGGGGTGTGGCCCGGGTGAGGCGGGCGGACCGGAAGCGGATCATGATGGTGGCAGGCGAGGCGTCGGGCGACCTTCACGGCGCCGCCCTGGCGCGCGCTCTGCACGCCGCCGCGCCGGTCCGGCTTTACGGGTTGGGGGGGCCCCAGATGCGCCGGGCCCGGGTCCGGATCCTCTTCGACCCGACCCGCCTGGGGAGCATCGGCTGGAGCGAGTCCCTCCGCCGCTACCCCGTCTTCAAGCGGCTCTTCGTCCGGGTCTGCCGGATCCTGGAGCGAACCCGGCCCGACTGCCTGGTCCTCATCGACTCCCCCGCCTTCAACATGCGCCTGGCAGAGGTGGCCCACCAGCTGGGCATCCCCGCCGTCTACTACTTTGCCCCCACGGCCTGGGCCTACGGCCGCAGCCGGGCCGAGCGGGTGGCCCGGTCGGTCCGGAAAGTCTGCTCCGTCTTCCCCTTTGAGGCCCAGGTCTACCGGGAGGCGGGCGCCGATGTGGCCTACGTGGGCCACCCTCTGGTGGACGTGGTCGCCCGGGGCCTGCGGGATGAGGCGGCCCTCGCCGAGGCCCGGGAGCGCCTGGGGCTGCCCCAACCGGTGGACCGCCCGGACCTGGGAAGCCGGGAGGAGTCGGCCTCCCCGGCCCAGCCGGTGGTCGCCCTGCTCCCCGGGAGCCGGGAGCAGGAGATCCGGACCCTCCTGCCCGTCATGCTGGAGGCCGCCCACCGGTTCCGCCAGGAGGTTCCCGGCGCGCGCTTTCTTCTTCCCCTGGCGGAGAACCTGGCGGGCAGTCCGGTGGGCCAGTGGGTGGAAGACCGAGTGGCGGAGGCCCCCGCGCCCGTCCAGCTCCTGGTGGGGGAGAGCCTCCTGGCCTTGCAGCTGAGCGATCAGGCCTGGATCGCCTCGGGGACGGCCACCCTGGAGGCGGCCCTGGTGGGGGTGCCCCAGATCCTCCTGTACCGGGTCGCCACCTCCACCTATTGGATCGGCCGGATGCTCCTCCAGATTCCCAACATCGGCCTGCCCAACATCGTGGCCGGGCGGAAGATCATCCCCGAGCTGCTCCAAGGGGAGGCGACGCCCCGCCGCTTGGTGGCCGAGGCCGTCCGGCTGCACCGGGAGCCGGCCGCCCGGGAGGCCCAGCGCCAGGGGTACGCGACGGTCCGGGAACGGCTGGGCGAGCCGGGGGTGGTGGACCGGGTGGCCCAAATCGTCCTCCAGGTGGCCGGGGAGGCGGAAGGGGGCGAGGGGGCGCCTGCGCCTGGGAAGGGGCTCTCCCGACCGGGGGCAGAGCCCCGAGATGGAGCCGCCTCCCGGGGTGGGGATGAAGGTGGCGCCGGCCCATGACGGAGGTTGTGGTCACGGTCAACAGCCCCGGCGAGGTGGCCACCTGGCTTGAGCCCCTGGCCCGGGAGCTCCTGCCCCGGCTGGCCGACGGCCGGCTGACGGTGATGATCCCGCCCTGCACCTACGCCAGCGGCGCCGAGGCCCGGGTGGTCCGCTCCTTCCTGGGCGGGGACCCGCGGGTGGCGGTCTTGGAGCCCCAAGAGGTGCTGGGGTGGCTCCTCTTGGGCCGGCGTCCCCGGGGGTATGAGCCGGTGGGCCGCGGCGCGGTCCTCTTCCTGGGGGGCGACATGGTCTACGCCGCCTGGATCGCCCGGCGGTTGGGGTACCGGGCCCTGGCCTACACCGAGGGCCGGGTCCGGTGGACAGGAACGTTTGAACGTTTTCTTCTGCCCGATGAACGGGCGCTGGAGCGGGCCCTCAGGCGTCTGGGGGCCCAGGCCGAGGGGCTCCGGCCCCGCCTGGAGGTGGTGGGCGACCTGATGGTGGACGCGGCCCGGAGCCGCATCCCGCTGCCCCAGGTGCGGGCGTGGCTGGGCCTGGAGCCTGGAGAGCAGCTCCTCCTCCTCCTGCCTGGCAGCCGGGCGGCCGAGATCCACCTGGTCCTGCCCCTCTACCTGGAAGCTCTGGCCTGCCTGGCCGGGCCTTCGGGGCCCGATCCGGCGCGCGGCAAGCCGGGGCGGCCGTTGCGCGCGGTGGTCGCCCTCTCCCCCTTCGTGGACGGGGAGGAGGCCCTGGCGGTGGCCCGGTGGGCCCTCAGGCAGGCGGGCGGCTGGCGGGAGATGGGGGTTGAGGGGTCCTCAGCCGATCTTCCGGGGGTCCGGCGGGTGGTGCTGGCCGAGCGGGTGGAGGGGGGCCGGCCGCTCCGGGTGGAGCTGGTCCAAGGGGCCAGCCGGGAGCTGATGGCTGTTGCCGACTTGGCCCTCACCCTTCCCGGGAGCAGCACCGCCGAGATGGCCGCCTTCGGCCTGCCCATGGTGGTGGTCTTGCCCCTCCAGTGGCCCGAGAAGATCCCTTTGGAGGGCCTGCCGGGGCTGGTGGGCCGCCTTCCGGGGGTGGGGCCCGCGGTGAAGCGGTGGGCGGTCCGCCGGCTGGACCGGTCCATCGGCTTCGTGGCCCTCCCCAACCGGTGGGCGGGCCGGGCGGTGGTGCCGGAGCTGCGCGGGGTGGTCCGCCCCGAGGTGCTGGCCCGGGAGCTGGCCGGTTGGCTGGACGATGAGGCCCGGCGGGCCCACCTCCGCCAGGCATTGGAAGGGCTGCGAGGCGAGCCCGGAGCCGCCCAACGGGTGGCCGCCCGGGTGCTCACCCTGGCCCAGGCAGGGTTGGGGACCGGCGAGTCGGGCGGTCCCGATGTTCAGGAGGTTGTGTCATGATGCCGGCAACGGTCCCCACGTCGAAGATGACCCCCGTCCAGGCTCCGGCCGGTCCCCACCTTGACCGGAGGAGCGTGGCCCTCCGGCTCCTGGCCCAGATCCGGCCCCATCTGCGCATGGCCTTGGCCGGGCTCCTCTGCATGCTGGTGGTTTCGGCCACGGAGCTGCTCCTGCCGCTCATCTTCGGCCAGGGCATCGTCAACGAAGTGCTGAGCCCCCAAAGCTCCATGACCCGGGTCACGCAGCTGGTGCTGGTCCTGGTGGGTCTCATGACGGTTCGGGGCCTCTTCCGGTACGGCCGCAGCTACCTCCTGGGGTACACGGCCCAGCGCCTGGTGACCGATCTGCGCAGCCAGGTCCACCAGAAGCTTCAGGCCCTCTCCCTGGACTTCCACCAGCGGCACCGGACGGGCGAACTGGTCTCCCGCATCACCTTCGACACCACCCAGATCCAGCAGGGGGTGGCCAACGGTGTGGCGGACCTCATCGCCCAGCTGGCCACCCTAGCGGGCGTGGCCGTCATGCTCGTCTACCTGAATGTCCGCATGGCCGCGGTCAGCCTGGTGGTCTTGGTGGTGGCCGGCGGTGCCATCCACGGGTACGGGCGGCGGATCCGGCACGCCAGCCGGCGGGTTCAGGAGCGGATGGCCGACATCGCCGCCACCCTCCAGGAGATGCTGGGCGGCATCCGGGTGGTGAAGGCCTTCACCCTCCAGCGGCGGCTCCAGCGCCGCTTCGACGAGGAGAATGAGGCGGGCTTCCGGGCCCAGATGAAGTCGGTCCAGCTGGAGGCGACCATCACGCCGGTGGTGGAGCTTCTGACCGCCATCGGGGTGGCCGCCATCCTCTGGGTGGGGGGCTGGGAGATCCTCCACCAGCGGATGGACGCGGGGGAGTTCATGAGCTTCGTGGGGTACCTGGCCCTGGTGCTGGGCCCGGTGGGGGGGCTCTCCCGCACCTGGACCCAGCTCCAGCAGGCGGCCGCGGCCAGCCAGCGCATCTTTGAGCTGTTGGACGAGCCCGAACGGGTGGTCGAGCTGCCCCAGCCCCGGCGGCTCCGCCAGTGCCAGGGACGGGTCACCTTTGAGAACGTGTGGTTCGCCTATGAGCCCGGCCAGTGGGTCCTCCAGGGGATCGACCTGGAGGTGGCGCCCGGGGAGCGGGTGGCCTTGGTGGGCCCCAGCGGCGCCGGCAAGTCCACCCTGATCAACCTGATCCCCCGCTTCTACGACCCCGATCGGGGCGTGGTGCGCATCGACGGCATCGACGTGCGGGAGCTGGCCCTGGAGGACCTGCGGGGGGCCATCGGCCTGGTGCCCCAGGAGACCGTCCTGTTCGGGGTGAGCCTCCGGGAGAACCTTGCCTACGGCCGGCCCGACGCCACCTGGGAGGAGATCGTGGCCGCGGCCAAGGCGGCCAACGCGCACGACTTCATCGTGCAGCTGCCCCACGGGTACGACACCCGGGTGGGGGAGCGGGGGGCCACCCTCTCGGGCGGCCAGCGCCAGCGGATCGCCATCGCCCGGGCCCTCCTGCGGGATCCCCGGGTGCTCCTCCTCGATGAGGCCACCTCCTCCCTGGACGCCGCCTCGGAGCGGCTGGTCCAGGAGGCCCTGGAACGCCTCATGGAGGGCCGGACCAGCGTGGTGGTGGCCCACCGGCTCTCCACCGTGGTCAACGCCGACCGGATCCTGGTCATCGACGGGGGCCGGGTGGTGGAGGAAGGGACCCACGCGGAGTTGATGCGACTGGGAGGCCTCTACCGGGAACTTTTCGAAGCCCAGGTAGAGAAGGGGGTGGGGGCCTCTGGCTCGTGAAGCGCCGCAAAGGCTTTTGGTTCTCTCGAATGGACACGGGGAGGATCTCCTGGCCCGGACCCTGGTGCTGGCCCTCCTGGAGGAGGCCCAGGCCCGCCAGCTTCCCCTGGAGACCTGGGTCTTCCCCCTGGTGGGGGAAGGGCGGGCCTGGCAGACGACGGGGGCCGGGATCGCCCCCCCGCCGTGGCAGGTGGTGGGGGTGCAGGCGGCCATGCCCTCGGGCGGCTTCATCTTGGAGGGGAGCGGCGGGCTCTGGCGGGACCTGCGGGCGGGGCTCCTGGGCCTCATCCGGCGGCAGATGCGGAGTCTCCGGGAACTGGCGCCGGAGGTAGCCTGGGTGCTGGCCGTGGGGGATGTGGTTCCCCTGACGGCCGGTCTCCTGGTCGCCCGCCGGCCCGTCATCTTTGTGGCCACCGCCAAGAGCACCCGCATCCGGGGCTTTGGCCGGCCGGAGCAGGTCCTCATGCGCCGGGCCCGGCTGGTCTTCGCCCGGGATGGGGACAGCGCCCGGGCCTTGGCCGCCGCGGGCGTGCCCGCCCGGTACGCCGGCAACCTGATGATGGATGCCCTGGAGGAGGGCACCCTGCCGCCCCAGGTGACGGAGGGGCTGGTCATCGCCCTCATGCCCGGCAGCCACCAGGACGCCTACGGGAACCTGACGGTCATGGCCCGGGCGGCCCGGGCCATCGCCCGCCGGTGGTCCGAGCCCACCCGGTTCCTGGTCCCTCTGGCTTCGGGCCTGGACGAAGCCCAGGCGGTCCAAGCCCTGGCCGCGGCGGGCTGGGAGCCCGCCCCGGCGGCGGAGGCCTCCCCGGGTGGGGTGTGGCTCGCCCCCCGGGAGGGAGGGTCCGCCCGGCTCTGGCTCGCCTCGGGCCGCTTCGGCCCCATGGTCCGGGCCTGCCGTCTGGCGGTGGGCCTGGCAGGGACCGCCAACGAGCAGGCGGCCGGGCTGGGCAAGCCTGTGGTCGCCTTCCCGGGCCCCGGGTTCCAGGCGACCCTCACCTTCCTGCGGGATCAGCAGCGCCTCCTGGGGGAAGCGGTCGCCCTGACCGAGCCCGATCCCGAGGCCGTCGCCCGCGAGGTCTGCCAGATCCTCACCGACCCCCACCGGTACCGGCGCATGGCCGAGGCGGGCCGGGCGGTGATGGGCCAGCCTGGGGCCGCCGGGCGGATGGCCCGCCAGATCCTCGCGGCGCTCACCGGCGGGGAGGGTCCCTTCCGGGCGGTGGAGGAGGCGCCGGGCGGGCCGGAGGGAGGGGCAAGGACGTGAGAACCTTGGTGACGGGCGGAGCCGGTTTCGTGGGCGCCCATCTGGTGCGGGCGCTCCTGGATGCGGGGCACACGGTGGCGGTGCTGGATGATCTCTCCGCGGGGCGGGCGGAGCGGGTGCCGGCTGGCGTGCCCCTCTACCAGATCCCCTTGGAGGACAGGACGGCGGTGGACCGGGTGGTGGCCGAGGCCCGGCCCCAGGCCGTCTTCCACCTGGCGGCCCAGGTCGACGTGCAGACGGCCCTCCGGGATCCGCTCCAGGATCTGGCGGTCAACGTCACGGGAACGGTCAACCTGCTCGAAGCCTGCCGGAAGCACGGGGTGGAGCGGGTGATCTACGCCTCGTCTGCCGCGGTCTACGGCGCCCCGGCGGCCCTCCCCTTGGCGGAGGAGGCTCCCTGCCGGCCCCTCTCGCCCTACGGGGCGTCCAAGCTGGCGGCCGAGGGGTACCTCTGGGCCTACGGCCAGAGCCTGGGGCTGACGACCACCATCCTCCGCTACGCCAACGTTTACGGCCCCGGGCAGGAGGCCCGGGCCGAGGGCGGTGTGGTCGCCTCCTTCGCCGCCCGGATCGTCCAAGGCCAGCCGCCCCGCATCTTCGGCTCGGGTCACCAGACCCGGGACTTCATCTACGTGACCGATGTGGCCCGGGCCAACCTGGCGGCCCTGGAGGGACCGGGCGGGCTCTTCAACGTGGGGACGGGGCAGGAGGCAAGCATCCGGGAGCTGGCCCGTCTCTTCTTGGAGGAGGCGGGCTTGGCCCACCTGGAGCCGGTCTTCGAGGCGGCCCGGCCGGGGGAGATCGAGCGGAGCGCCCTGGATCCTCGCCGGGCCCAGGCCCAGCTGGGCTGGACGCCCCAGGTGGATCTCCGGGAGGGGGTGGCCCGGACCCTGGCCTGGGCCCGGGCGGGCAGCCCCATGGAGGCTGACGCCTTGTGCCGGCTGGCCGGAGGGCGGCCCCGGTGAGCCTCCAGGCCCAAGGGCTGGTCAAGGGGTACCGGGGCCGGGTGGTGGTCCGCTCCGTCAGCTTGGAGGTGGGGCCTGGGGAGGTGGTGGGCCTCCTGGGCCCCAACGGGGCGGGGAAGACGACCACCTTCTACATGATCCTGGGCCTGGTCCGGCCCGATGCGGGGACGGTCTTCTTGGACGGCCGGGATATCTCGAGGGTGCCCGTCTACCAGCGGGCCCGCCTGGGGCTGGGGTACCTGGCCCAGGAGCCCTCCATCTTCCGGCGGCTGACGGTGGAGGAGAACCTGCGGCTGATCCTGGAGCGGCTCCCTTTGAGCCGGGAGGAGCAAGAGGCCCGGGTGGAGCAGCTCTTGGAGGAGTTCGACCTGGTGGCCCTGCGGCGACAGCCGGCCGCCCTGCTCTCGGGCGGCGAAAGGCGCCGCTGCGAGGTGGCCCGGGCGGTGGCCGGGGAGCCCCGGTACCTGCTCTTGGACGAGCCCTTTGCGGGGGTGGACCCCATCGCGGTGGCCGAGCTCCAGGAGCTGATCCGCTCCCTCACCCAGCGGGGGATCGGCGTTCTCATCACCGACCACAACGTCCGGGAGACCCTGACCATCACCCACCGGGCCTACATCATGCACCAGGGGCACGTCCTGGTGGCGGGCACCGCGGAGGAGCTCCTGGAGAGCCCCGAAGCCCGCCGATTCTACTTGGGGGAGCGGTTCCGCCTGTGAAGCGCTTGGACCGGTACATCCTGAAAGAGCTGGCCGGGTCTGTCCTCTTTGGATTCGGCGCCTTCACCAGCCTCTTCCTGGCGGCGGAGATGGTCAACCTGGCCAGCCTGGCCGCCGACCTGAAAGCACCCGTGGGCGCGCTGGTCCGGGCCTTCCTCCTGGGCATCCCCCAGATCCTGGGCTGGACCCTCCCCATGGGGATCATGGTGGGGAGCCTCCTCACCCTCTCGCGGCTGTCGGCCAACTCGGAGATCGTCGCGCTCCAGGCCGGCGGCTACAGCCTCCGCCGGGTCACCCTGCCGGTGCTCGCCTTGGGCCTTGCCTTTGTGCTCATCGCCGTGGGGGTGAATGAGTGGCTCGCCCCCTGGGCCAACACCGAGCGGGAGCGGGTGATGGTGGAGCAGGTGCGGGGGCGGACCCTGCCCGTCGAGTCCCGGAATATCACGCTGGAGCAGTACCAAGGGGGGCGCCTCTCCTGGTTTCTGTACGCCGCCCGCTTCAACCCCACGGCCCAGACCATGCAGGATGTGACCATGATCCGTCTCGAGGACGGGCGGCCGGTGGAGACCACCTTCGCCCGCCGGGTGGTCTGGGTGGGCGACCAGTGGGCCATGGAAGACGGCGAGCGGTACCGGTTCGAGCCCGATGGCCGGGCGGTCCGCATCGCCTTCCAAGGGGGGCGCCAGCCTGCCGCCATCCCCTACCGGCCGGGGCAGGTGGCTCAGGGGACCAAGCCCCCGGAGCAGATGGGGCTCCGGGAGCTGGGGGCCTACATCCGGGTCCTGCGAGCCCAAGGGGTGGAGGCCCGGGCCCAGCGGGTGGAGTGGCACCTCAAACTGGCCATCCCCTTCGCCAGCCTGGTCTTCGCCCTTCTGGGCTCGGGGATGGGCATCCAATCCCACCGGAGCGCCGTTTCCGTCGGTTTCGGCCTTTCGGTGGGGGTCATCTTCGTTTATTATGTAGTTATGACCCTTGGCACAGCCCTGGCCAAATCAGGCAGCCTTCCCCCCGAGCTGGGTGCGTGGATTCAGAACCTTCTGGGGCTGGCTGTGGGAGGGGTTCTCTGGGCCCGGTTGGACCGGTAACCTGACGTGACCGGAAGGAGGAGGTGAGGGGCGATGCACGGGTGGCGGCTCATTCTGCTGTTGGTCATCATGGGCGGGGCCATCGCCTACCTGGGGGACCGGATCGGCCTCCGGGTGGGAAAGCGTCGCCTCACCCTCTTCGGGATCCGGCCCCGGTACACCTCCGTCATCATCACCATCCTCACCGGCGTGGTCATCACCGGGGCGTCGGTGGGGCTGCTCTCCCTGGCCTCCAACGACGTGCGGACCGCGCTCTTCCACATGGGCGAGATCCAGGAGGCCCTTGCCTCCACCCGGGAGCGGCTGGCCACAGTGGAGCGGGACCTGGACGCTCAGCAGGAGCGGCTGGCGGCCATCCTGGCCGAGCGGGACCAGGCGGTGCAGGAGATGGAAGAGGCGGTGGCCAGGCTGGAGGAGGCCCGCTCCCAACTGGAGGTGGCCCGGGAGTCCCTGGCCTTCCAAGAGGAACGGGTGAAGAACCTGACCCGGATCGGCCAGGACCTCCAGGCCCACGTGGACGAGCTCCAGGCCACCCGGGACCGGCTCCAGGAGCAGGTGGCCACCCTGACCCAGGAGTACCTCCAGCTCGCCTACGCCATGCGTTCGGGCCGGCTCACCTACCAGGCCGATGAGCTGGTGGGCGCCACCATCGTTGACGGCTCCCAGTCCATCGAGAAGGTCCAGGAGGCCCTGCTCGCCTTCCTCGACCGGGAGGAGCAGAAGGTCCGCCAGCGGCTGGAGCTGCCGGCTGAGCAGCCGGCCCTGGTCTTTGAGTCGGAGGATGTCTTCTACTACACGGCCCAGCAGATCGCCGCCCAGGGCGGCCGCTGGGTGGTCCGGGTGCGGGCGGTGAACAACACCTTTGCCGGCGAGCCCCTCTTGGCAGGTTTTGAGCTGATCCCCGAGGCGCGGGTCTACCGCCGGGGGCAGGTCGTCGCCCGCCGGACCATCGACGGCTCCAAGCCGGAGACGGTGGAGAGCGAGCTCCTGCAGCTTTTGTGGGATGTGAACGAGCAGGCCATCGAGGACGGCATGATGACCGACGAGCAGGGGCTGGTGGGCCAGGTGGCCAAGGCTGACGAGTTCCTCGAGGTGATCATCGCCGTCAAGGAGCGGGGCCGGCCCGTGGAAGTGGTGGCCCGGGCCCGGGAGGACACCTGGAACACCCGGCCGCCCCTGACGGTCACCTTGGAGCTCTCCTCTTGAGGCCTGGCCCGGGGCTGGCGGCCACCGCCCGTGGACCCAACGCCCGGCGGCCTGGCCCTGCCTGGGCCGGGTGACCCGGTGCGGGGGCGCCAGGGTCCGGCAGAGGGCCCAGGAGGTGGCAGGCCGGCGGGGCAGGAGGGCTTCCGCTCCCTCCCGAAGGGGGTTGGGAGCTTTGGCCGGGAGGACGAGGATGCCGTGTCGCCCCTGCACCGCCGGGTGCCCTGGACGTTGGTTGCCCTGCTCCTGATCCTCTCCCTCGGGGCCGGACTCGCGGCCGCTGGGAGCGACCCCTTCGCGCCCGTCCCCGCCGACCACTGGGCCTACTCGGCCCTGGAAACCCTCCAGCAGGCCGGTCTTCTTGAGAGCCCGTGGCTCGCTACCGGTCTTTCCTCCCTGACCCGCTACGAGGTGGCTGATCTTCTGGCCCAGGCGGCCGACGCCCTGGAGGCGGCGCCCGCCTCTTTCTCCCTGGAAGCCCAGGCCCGGGTGGCGCTCGCCTGGCTCTACCGGGTGGTGGCCCAGCTGGACCAGGCGGCCGCCCACCCAACCCTGCTCCCCTTGGACCAGCTCCAGGCCCTCCGCCAGCTCTCCTGGCTCAGCCCCACCACCACCCGTCTGAGCCGCCGGCTCGGCTCCGGGGCTTCTGGGGACGCCGCCGCTGTCCGGGTCCGGGAGGAGGCCCGGCGGGTCTACCAGCGGCTCCAGGAGCTGGTGCCGGCCGGGGTGGCCCTGGTCCAGCCGCCGCAAGAGGCGGGCCTGGAACGGGCCCTCGCCTACCGGATGGCTGCTGGGGGCCTCACCCCCGCGGAGCTGGCCGACCGGGTGGAGGTGACCAGCCGGGCCCTCCGCTCCCTGGGGCGGGCCTTCGAGGCGGAGCTGAAAGCCTTGGAGCCGCAGAGGGCGGGGAGCGTCGGGCCCGAGGCCCGCGCCCCGGCGGGCGTGGTCACCTTGGAGGAGCTCCGTCGGGCCACGGGGTTGGAGACCGATGAGGCCCGCATCCCCTTGGGCCAGGCGGGCGACCTGGAGGCCTGGCTGGGGGTTGACCCTTCTACCGATGCCCCCGGTGTCCAGCCCCAGGTGAACGTGGGCCTGGAGGCCGGCTCCGCCCGGCTCCATGCCGGCTGGCGCCTCCTCGACTTCTCCAGCCTCGATCTGAAGACGGGGTCCGGGGAAGCGGGGGTTCAGCTCCGGTTCTGACCCCACCCCACATTTTTCCACCCCTGTCTGGCCTTGCCAGCGAGGAAAGGGCGCCCCAAAGGGCGAAGAACCATCCAGCCAAGCAGGCAGGCACGCCTTTCACACTTGTCGCAACCCCTTCGCACCCGTGGAAGGAGTTTCCCGAAACGGCTCGAATACGGGCTTAGCTGCCTGTGTCCGTCCGCACAACCTGCTTGGCCACGAGGGGCGGGTCCCGGGGGATCGCATACGTGCTGGGTGTGTGCGATGGAACCTGCCCCACAGGGGCGCGCCGGTCTCGAGCTGGCAGGGCGAGGAAACGGCGGAGACTCGTCCTGTCCTTTCGAGTCCAGGGAGCGTCTCGGGAGAGTCAGACGGGGCGATGAGTACCTGAGACGAGGAGGTTTCCAAGAACCATGCGCAAAAAGGGCTTGGCGGCGCTCCTCGCCGGCCTGATGGTCCTGGCGTTGAGTGTGCCGGCGCTGGCACAGCAAAGACCCTTCCCCGACGTGCCGGCAAGCCATTGGGCGGCCGAGTCGGTGGAGTTGCTGAGGGCGGCGGGGTTGGTCATTGGCTACCCCGACGGTGAGTTCAAGGGCAACCGGCAGCTGACCCGGTATGAGTGGGCCATGATTGTCGCCCGTCTCGTCGACCGGCTCGATGCCATGGTGGCCAGCCAGGTCGATGCGGCCTACGCGGAGGTGGAGGCCAACGCGGTTGCCCGGGTCAACCAGGCCATCGCGGACCTGGTCGCCCGCCTGGAGGCTGGCGAGGCGGCCCAGCGGGCCTTCTACGGCGTGGAGCCGGCTGAGGTGGCCTCCATCGTCGGGTCGACCGGGCGGATCCCCCTGTCGGCCGCGGCCGAGTCCACCTTCGCCTCCCTGGCGGCCAACGTGATCGAGGCGTACCTGGCCTCTTACCAGCCGCCTGAGGAGCTGAAGGGTGACATCGAGGCCATGGTGGCCGACGCCCTCTCCGGGCTGGACAGCCGGGTCACCCGTCTCGAGGCTCGCACGCTGGTGGCCCAGCAGGACATCCGGGAGACCCGCCGGCTGATCGAGGAGACGGCCAACACCCTCAAGGGGAGCGTCCAGGCCCTGCTCGACGAGTTCCGGGCCGATCTGGATGCCCTGGGGGTCCGGGTGGCTGACCTGGAGGCCTGGCGGGCTGAGACCGACAACCGCATCACCGCGCTCGAGAGCCGCGTCGAGCAGCTGGAGCGGGAGACCGTCAACCTGAAGAACCGCATCGACATGACCCAGGCGACGGCCGACGAGGCCATCAACCGGGCCATGGCCCTGGAGCGGACCGTGGGCCAGGCCACCCGGAAGGCCCTGACCGGCGCCTATCAGCTCGAGTACCTCGGGGCCGATGAGAGCGGCTTCCTGGGCCAGGTGCAGCTGGTCGCCACCGAGGTGGCCGGCACCGACGCTTCGGCTCAGGTCGGTCTGGGCATGGTGGCCAGCGGCGATGCGGTGGGCACCCTGCTCAGCCTGGGCGTGACGGGCCCCATCGGCCGGGTGGACACCGGGGCTGAGTTGACCGTCTTCGATGCGGTGACCCGCTTTGACCTGAACGCTGGCCTCGACATGGGCATCCTCCGCTTCACCACCGGCGCCCGGTTCGTGAACGGCGTTGATCCTGCTAATCCGGGTCTGCGAGGGATCGTTCCCGGCTGGGCCCGTCTGGCGGAGGGCATGACCTACCACGTGGGCCTCGGCCTGCCGCTGGAGTGGCGTGCCTTCACCATCACCCCGGTGGTCGACGCGGTCATCGCCGACGCCGATCCGTCCACGGACGGCGCCGAGACGGGCATCGGCCTGGGGGCTGAGGTGGCCACCGCCTTCCTGGGCGGCGAGCTGAAGGGCCGGCTCGTCTACCCGGTGAGCGAGCAGGCGGCCCTGGCGGCGGCTGACAAGGCGGCTTCCTCCGTCAGCGTCAGCGTGCCCGTCGGCGCCCTCAAGCTCCTGGGCAGCGTCTCCACGGAGCTGGGCGTGGCCGATGGCGACGAGGCCATCACCATCTACGCTCTGGGTATCCGGGGCGAGTTCTAAAGGCGGCACGAAGCGACCGACATGGGCAGGATCCCCGCTTCGGCGGGGATCCTGCTTCTTGGTGGGGCGGAGGAGGGGGTGGGCCGGTGGTCTCGGCGGGAGCGGGGGAGTTGCCCTGCCTGCTCGCCATGGATCCGGGCCGGGCCAAGTGCGGCCTGGCCGTGGTCCAATGGGACGGGAGGGTGCTCGCCCGGGCGGTGGTCCCCTCGGAGCGGGCCCTGGCCCAGGCTCAAGCCTGGAGCCGGACCTACCGGCCCCGCTACCTGGTCCTGGGCGACGGGACCACGGGCCGGGCGTGGCGGGACCGCCTGGCGGGGGCCGAAGGGCTGCCGCCGGTGGTGCTGGTGGATGAGGCCCACTCCAGCGAGGAGGGCCGGCGCCGGTATGTGGAGCTCCACCGGCGGGGCTGGCGCCGGTGGGTGCCGGCGGGGCTCCTGACGCCCCCCGAACCCTACGATGACCTGGTGGCCGTCATCTTGGCAGAACGCTTTTTGGCCCGGGAGGGCCGCTCGGGGGACCCCTGAGGCCAGCAGGGTTTGGCTGGGTGACCGAGAAGTCTCTGGCAGGACAGAGGGGCAGGGGTCCGATGAAGGTCCGGTGGAGTCCCCTGGCCGCCGCCATGGCGCTCGTTTTGGCCCTTCCGGGTCTGGCCCTGGCGGCCGCGGGGGTTGAAGGGAACCAACTCTTTGCCGAGCTTCCCCCCCAGCATTGGTCGTATGGGGCCGTCCGGTCCCTGTCGGCCGCGGGGCTTCTCAGCGAGCCGCCCAAAGGGTTCGGCGGGCCGCTCACCGTGACGCGCCTGGAGATGGCCCTGGAGGTGGGCGAGGCCATGGAGCGCCTGGGCGTGGGCAAGGCCGAAAGCCGGGCCGTCTCCCTGCCCAGCCTGGTGGCCCGCTACAACCAGCAGGCCGACAAGCCCTTGGGCCTGGAGCAGATGCGTCTTCTGGAAGAGCTGGCCCAGGAGTTCTCCGTCGAGCTGAATGTGCTGGGCTACACCGTCATCCCATCCCCCCAGAGCCTCCGCCTTCCTGAGGCGGCCAAGCAACCGGCCTTCCCCGAGCTGGACGCGGTCTGGATCGATCTGGGCCAGGGCGGCGCCTTCACCTGGAGCCCGTCGGCCGCCCCCCTTCCCGAGGCGAGCCTGACCGAGGGGAAGCTCCCCTCGTGGCTGGAGCCCGAGCCGGCGGAAGGGAGCCAAGGCTTGGCCCTGGGCGCGCGCATCCGGCTCCTGCCGAGCCTCTCCTTGGAGGGGGAGGTGGCGCCCTGGGGTGAGAGCGCCGGGTACCGGGTGGGGGCAGGCATTGACCTGGGCGATGTGTACATCTCAGGCGGGTACGATGTGCCCACCCGTCCTGGCGAGGCGGAGCGGGGCGAGGGGAGCCGGAGCGACGACGGCCGGACCCGGTGGGGCCTCCGCTGGACGGCAGGGGATGCGGAGCTGACGGCCGCCTACGAGTTTGTCACCCTCGACCAGCTGGAGGTCCGAGGTGGGGCCGAGTTGCCCTCCCGGCTGGAGCTGGGGGTGGGGGTGACCACCCAAGGTGGGGCCATCCGGGTGGGCTGGAGCCGGGAGCTGCGGGACCGGCTCCCGGTCCAGAGCCTGGCCGGCGGTGAGACGGCGAAGGGCGAGCCGCCTGACGGTGAGACCGACGGGCCTGACGAGGGCGAGGGGATCCCGGCCGGGGGCCAGCTGGCCCGGGAGGTGAACACCACCTGGCGGCTCACCTACGATCTCTCCAGCGTCGCCTCCTTCACCTTGGGTTATCAGCTGATCGACTTCACTGCCGCGGCCGGCGAGACCCTGGAAGACGGCACCACCAGCGAGACCCGGGCCATCGCCGAGTTGACCCTTCGGTTCTGAGGGATCCGCTCGTTCTCGGGAGTGGGTTGGGAAGGGTGTGACGGCGGGGTGGGGCCGAGGGCGCGACCGGCGCCTGGCTTTGGGGGACGGGCCCGCGCGAGACGGGACGAGGAGGATGGGACCATGATGCAACGTCGCTTTCGGTGGCTGGCCGCGGTGCTGGTCCTGGGGATGCTGGCGGCGCCCGTGCCCGCCACCGCCCAGGAAGGGACCCCGCTGGCCCGCCTGGAGGCCCTGGAGGAGGCCGCCTACGGGCAGATCAAGCAGGGCTCGCTCCTGGCCCGGGTGGAGGCCCTGGAGCAGGATCTTTTGGGAACGGTTCAGCAGGGGGCCCTCCTCGACCGCCTGAGCCGGCTCAACGGCCTGTTCTACGCGCCGGCGAGCGACGGCACTTCGTTGATGATGCGCCTCAGTGCCGCGGAGTGGGTGCTCCTAGGGATGATGGGCAGCGGCGCGGTGGAACCCAGGATCCAGACCCTGGAGGAGCTCCTCCTCGGCGAGCCCCAACAGGGCTCCGTCTTGAGCCGGCTGGCCACCATTGCCCGGATGATCTGGCCGGACGGGGCGGTGAGCATTGCCCAGCGCCAGGTTCCCGCCGGCACCCGGGTGAGCCTCCGGTTGGAGGCGGAGGTGAACTCGGGCTCCGCCCGGGTGGGGCAGACCATCCCCTTCACCGTCCTCCGGGATGTGGTCGTCGACGGGGACCTGGTGATCCTGGCGGGCGCCCAGGGTGAAGCCCGGGTGTCGGAGGTGCAGGCGGCCGGCGCCCTGGGCCGGAACGGCAAGATCAGCCTGGACTTTGGCTCGGTCCCGGCCTTCGACGGTACCCCCGTGCCCCTGGGCCTCACCCAGCGGACGTCCAACTCAGGCTCGGAGGAGCTGGCGGCTGCCGCGGGCCTGACGGGGGTGCTCCTGGTGGGGGCGGCCACCACCGTCGTCTTGGCGCCCGTGGGCCTGGCGGCCGGGGCCCTGATCCAAGGCCAGAACGTGGTCCTGCCCGCGGGGACCGAGATGGTGGTGGAGGTGACCCGAGCCGTTCCTGTGACGGCCCTTCGGGGCCTCTGACAGGGCGCCGCGACAGCGGCGCCTTTTCTCTGCCCGGGGTCACGTTTTCCGAACCAGTCCAGGCGCACCGGAGATGGACCGATCCGGCAAGGGACTGGAAAGAGGATCGCTGGCGGCCTTGTCGAAAGGCGTGAACGGTCCTCGAGGTTCGGGAAACGTTGGATGATCCAAGATGCCTGTGGGGTCTTGACGGGGCATCTTGGATTGCCGTAGAGAAGAGGAGGCAGGGCCCGTGCCGGAACTGGAGCACGTCCCTGTGTCGCTGATCGACCCGGATCCCGGCCAGCCCCGCACCCGCTTCGACCAAGAAGCCCTCGACGGGCTCGCCCGGAGCTTGCGTGAGGTGGGTCAACTCCAGCCCATCCTCGTCCGGCGGAATGGGGATCGCTTCCGGCTGGTGGCTGGGGAACGCCGGTGGCGCGCCGCCCGGCAGTTGGGCCAAAAGGCCATTGCGGCGCTGGTTCTGGACCAGGGCCCGCCTGCCCAAGGAGGGGACAGGCTCCTCCAGCTGGCGGAAAACCTCCAGCGGGAGGACCTGGACCCCCTGGAGCGGGCCCGCGCGGTGGCCGCCCTCATGGAGGCCGAGGGCTTGAGCCAGAAGGCGGTGGCCGAGCGACTGGGTCTTCCCCGGACGACCATTGCCGACTGGCTCGACCTGCTGAAAGTGGAGCCCCGCTTTCAAGAGGCGGTGGTCGCCCAAGCCCGGGGGGAGGCGGGAGGGCTGAGCCTCTCCCACGTGAACGAGGCCTTGGCCCTGGCCAACGTCCGGGGCGACGAGGCCCTGGCCGGCCAGCTCCTGGACCTGGCCCTGGCGTCCAGCTTGAGCAAGGCGCAGATGCGCCGGGCCTGCCGCCTGCTCCGGGATCACCCGGAGATGGAGCCGGAGGAGGCGGTCCGGCGAGTTCTCCAGGAGGCTCGCCCCAAGACTCGGGCGGAGGTGCCGGAGCCGGGTACGCCGGAGGCCAACCTGCAACGCCTTTTGGTCTCGTTGGACCGATCCGCCTCCTACGTGGAGCAGCTGAGCCATGTCTCCTCCCGGTTCCTCCCGCCAGAACTCCGGGAGGCGCTGCTGGAACGATTTACTCGGCTCCACGAGGTCACGGAGAAGGCCTTGGAGCGGTTAAGCGCGTCGCCCCGGGAGGCGGCGCAGCAGGCCAAGGAGGAGCGGCGGGTCCGGCGGCAGGTGGAGCGCCGCCGGCAGAAGGAGCGGGCCCGGCGGCTGGCTTGAGCGGAGCCGGGCTGGGCTCCGGCACATGCTAGGCACAAAGCCGGACGCGATCGCGTTCAAGATGGGGCCGGAAAAGGCCGATGGATGCCGGTGAGACGAGGTTGTGCTCTGGAGCCTTCCCGGGGCTCGCGGAGGCGGGTCCAGTGGGAAGGGATCGGCTGCCGGTGGACGAAGGTCCGAAGGGAGAGCCATCCGGCGCGGCGTACCGGCTGGGGAAGACGACCGTCTCACCAACGACGGGGAAAGAGGTGGCCAGCTTGGCGTTACGGGTAGGGGTTGTCGGGGTCGGCAGCATGGGGAAGAATCACGCTCGCATCTACGCGCAGATGCCCGGTCGCGTCAAGCTGGTCGGAGTGGCCGACATCGATGCGGCCCAGGCCCAGCAGGTGGCCCACCTGTATGAGTGTGAGGCGTACACCGACTACCGGGAGCTTTTGGACCGGGTGGATGCGGTCAGCATCGCGGTGCCCACGTCCCTTCACTTTGAGACGGCGGCCCACTTTCTGGAGCGGGGGATCCACGTCCTCCTGGAGAAGCCCATGACCTCCACCGTCGAGGAGGGGGCCCGGCTTCTTCAGATCGCCCGCGCCAACGGCTGCACCCTCCAGGTGGGGCACGTGGAGCGGTTCAACCCGGTGGTGACGGAGCTGCAGCGGATCGTCCGGGAAGAGGAGATCACCGCGGTCAACATCCAGCGCCTCAGCCCCTACGACGGCCGGGTGGTGGATGCGGACGTGATCCTCGACCTGATGATCCATGACCTGGACATCCTCACCATGCTCTTCGGCCAGCCCATCCGCCCCATTGCGGGGATGGGCCGCTCCCTCCACAACCCGGAGCAGGTGGACTACGCGGTGGCCATGCTCCAGGTGGGGGATGAGACCCTGGCCACCGTGACCGCCAGCCGGGTGACGGCCAGCCGGGTGCGGCGGATGGAGCTTTCCAGCCCCAGCGCCTGGATCGTGGCCGACTACATCGAGCGCCGGATCACCATCACCCGGAACCCGATGGGCCGAGCTTCCCGGAACGGCACCTACCGGCAGAAGGGGGTCTTGGAGCAGATCTATCTGCCCGCCCTGGAGCCCCTGGCCGAGGAGATCCGCCACTTCCTGGAGTGCATCGAGACCCAGAAGCACCCCCTGGTCTCGGGTGAGACGGGCCTGGCCGCCCTCAAGCTGGTGGAGCACATCCAGCGCGACATTTACGGACGAGTTGCAGAAAGGGGTATGGCCGCTGCCCTCTGACGGAGTCGCTCCCATTCCCATCGCCAAACCGTTCCTGACCGAGCGGGAGTACGAGCTGGTCCGGGAAGTGCTCGACTCGGGCCAGCTCGCGGAAGGGTCGTACGTCCACCGGTTCGAGGAGGCCTTTGCCGCCGCCCAGGGCGTGCCCTACGTGGTGGCTACCAGCAACGGGACCACCGCCCTCCACACCGCCCTGCTGGCGGTCGGGGTCCGCCCCGGGGACAAGGTGTTGACCACGCCCTTCACCTTCATCGCCACCGCCAACGCCATCCTTTTCTGCGGGGCCCGGCCTGTCTTCGCGGACGTGTCCATGGAGACGGCCAACCTGGATCCGGCCTCGGTGGAGGCGGCTCTTAAGGCTGACCCCAGCATCCGCTACATGTTGGTGGTCCACCTCTACGGCCTGCCCGCGCCCATGCGGGAGCTGATGGCCCTGGCCGAGGCGTACGACGTCACCGTGGTGGAGGACTGTGCCCAGGCCCACCTGGCCACCCTGGACGGCCAGCCCGTGGGCACCTTCGGCCGGGCGGCCGCCTTCAGCTTCTACGCCACCAAGAACCTGACCACCGGTGAGGGAGGCTGTGTGGCCACCACCGACCCGGAGGTGGCCGAGCGGGCCCGCCTCATCACCCACCATGGCCAGACGGGCCACTACTTCCACGAGGTCCTCGGGTACAACTACCGGATGACCAACGTGGAGGCGGCCATCGGGCTGGGCCAGGTGGAGCGGATCGAGGCCATGACCGAAGCCCGCCGGGCCAACGCGGCGTTCTACACCCAGGCCTTCCAAGGCCACTCCTTTGGCCTGCCCGTGGAGCCCCCCGGGTACCGGCACGTCTACCATCAGTACACCCTCCGGGTGCCGGGGAAGAACGGCGAGCACCGGGACCAGCTGGCCGCTTTCCTCAAAGCGGAAGGGATCGGCACGGGGATCCACTACCCCCGGCCCCTCACCCGGCAGCCCTCCCTGGCGGGCCGGTTCGATGTGGTGGGTGACGGCGAGCTGCCCGTGGCGGAAGAGCTGGCTTCCCAGGTCCTCTCCCTTCCCGTCCACCCCCTGGTGAGCGAGGCGGACCGGGAGCGGGTGGCGGAGGCCGTTCTCCGCTGGGAGGCCCAAGCCCTCCGCTGATTCCACTCACCTAAGCCCACCAACACCGCGGATCCGAGGCAAGCGGATTCGAGGCAGAGTCGAAAGGGAGGGGCGCCCGTCAAGCGGGCGCCCCCTGTCCCAGACCCTCTTCACCCAACTCGCCCGGCACCACACTGCGGGTGCGTCCCACCGTGGCCAGCACCGCCTTCTGGGGGAAGCGCTCCCGGAAGAGGCGGTAGTAGAGGAGCTCTTCCCGGGAGCGGACGAGGGGCATCCCCGTCTGGCGGGAAGCGGCCTGCTGCTGGGCCCGCCGGAGCGCCTCGGCCGAGATGCGGCGGGCCGCGATGGCCTGGAGGACCTGGCTGGTTCCGGTCCCGTGGGCGAACTTGGCCTTCTTCCGGGCGACCACCGAGGCGGGCAGGAGCCCTTCGGCCGCCTTGCGCAGGACCCACTTCTCCACGGGCTCCGACCCCCGCAGCTTGACCGACGGGTCCAGGCGGAAAGCCCAGCGGACCACCTCCAGGTCCAGGAAGGGGACCCGGGCCTCCAGACTGTGGGCCATGGTCATCCGGTCCACCCGTTGGAGGTTGGTGTTGTGGAGCGCGGCCGTCACCGCCCGCAGCTCCCGCTGGAGCCGCTGGCGGTCCAGCCGGCGGAGGTAGGCGTAGCCGGCGAAGAGCTCGTCGGCGCCCTCGCCGGAGAGGACCACCTTCACGTGCTGGCGGGCCAGGCGCGCCGCGAAGTAGGTGGGGATCGCGCTCCGGACCAGGGCGGGATCGTAGGATTCCAGGTGGGCGATGACCGTGGGGAGGGCCTCTTCCAGGTCGGCCTCGTCGTAGGCGTACTCATGGTGGACGGTCTCCAGGGCCTCGGCCACCCGGGCCGCGTAGCGGAGGTCGTCGGAGCCAGCCAGTCCCACCGCGAAGGAATGGAGCTGGCGGGAGGTGAGCTGGCGGGCCAGGGCGGCGATGAGGCTGGAGTCGAGGCCGCCCGAGAGGAAGACGCCCACGGGCACCCGGGCGAGCAGTCGCTTCTCCACCGCCCGGCGGAGCCGCTCCCGCACCCCGGCGACCGCGGCCTGGGGATCGGTGATGTCCGGCGGGGCGGTGGGCACGTCCCAGTAGGGCTGGGCTTGGTCGGCGAGGCAGGTCAGCGGCTGGGAGGGTTCCTGGACCGCCCGGACCAGGCAAGAACCCTGGGGAAACTCCTCCACCTGGTCCGTCGCCGCCAAGAGCCCGCCCAACTCCGAGGCGAAGTAGAGGGTCCCGCCCTGGAGCCCTCCGTAGAGGGGCTTGATGCCCAGGGGATCCCGGGCCAGGAAGAAGCGGCCCGCCCGCCGGTCGTAGAGGGCGATGGCGAAGACCCCATCCAGGCGGGTGACCAGCTCGGGGCCGTGCTCCTCCCAGAGATGGACCACCACCTCGGTGTCGCCCCGGCTCCGGAAGGTGTGGCCGTGGGCCTGGAGCCGGGCCCTCAGTTCCCGGAAGTTGTAGATTTGACCATCGACCACGGCGATGACGGCCCCGTCCTCGTTCCTCAGGGGGAGCGGGCCTGGCGTCCGCTCCATGGTGGTGAGCCGGTTCTGGCCCAGGACCACCTCCTCCGACGCCCAAAAACCTTCCTGATCGGGGCCGCGGTGGCGCATGTGGGTGAGCATGCGCCGGACCGTGGATGGGTCGGGGCTGCCCAAGCCCCCTACAATGCCTGACATGGGGCGACTGCCTCCTCTCGTCATGGTCGTGGGGCATCTCTGCCCGTGTGGGGAAAAGGGAGGAGGGGGCTACGCCCCCTCCGTCTCAAGACCGGGCCGACGCCCGTTGGAGGATCCGGTCCACCCGCTCCCGTTCGGTCAGGATCCGTCCGGAGTCGGGGTCGACGGCCACGATCTTGCCGTCCACAGGCTGGGTGACCAGCTCGCCCCGGACCTCCGGTGCCGGGTTGCCGGCAAAGTGGGGCGTGTCCAGAAGCCCGATGGTGACCGCCCGGGTGAGGGTGTCAGCATCGGTGAAGGGATCCTCGACGCCCGGCGGCGCGAGGGAGGCAATGGCGTCCAAGAGGACCTGGGCCTCGGCCAGGAGCTCCTCCTTGCGGGCCTGGACCCGGGGGTCGGCCGTCATGTCCGGCGCGCCGCCCAGGAAGTCCCGCACCACACCCCGGGCGATGCGGCAGCTCTCGATGATCTCGGGCGCGGTGGCCGCATGGTCGGCCTCGCTGTAGGCCACCACGTGGAGGATGTGGGGCTTGAGGGCCATCTGCAGGAAGATGGAGGCGGCCATGTGGCCCTTCGCCTCGTCCAGGTTGGGCGGGTGGGAGCGCAGGCCCACCCGGGTCTCCCGGAAGACCTCGAAGGTTTCATCCTGGAGGGACTCGATCAGCTCCACCTTGGCCAGCATCTTGGCCAGGTCCATGGCGAACGAGGTCTCCGGCGGGGTGTTGAACATGTACTGGGCCACGTAGTGGCGCACCCCTGCCGCCTTGGCGTTGCGCGCGGCCAAGTAGGCCATCACCACGGCGATGGTGTCGTGGGCATCCCGCAGGCTCCAGTGGTGGGACTCGTTCATCTCAACGGGGATGCCCCGGGAGGCGTGCCACCGCATGACCTCCTGGGCCTCCAGGATCGTCTCCCGCAAAGACCGGTCCGACCGGCCGTCCAGAACGCTGTACCAGGTGAGGGGGATGGCGCCCCAGGCCAGGTTGATGGTCTCGTGGAGCACCTCGGCCATGCGGATCAGGTTGCGGGTGCCCGCATAGGAGCGCATCAAGGGGTAGTTGCCCGTGCGGGAGGCCTCATAAAGCGCCCGGAACTGCTCGGGCGTCCGCACCGGCACCCCGCCCGCGCCGTCCTGCTTGGGGTCCGCCTCCTCGGGGTGGAAGAAGTGCTCCTGGGTGTTCTGGTCCACCCCCAGGGAGATGACGTCCAGGGTCTCCGACTCGGCCAGCAGCCGGACGCCCTCGAGGGTCTCCTCGAAGGAGGGCTGCCCGTAGTGATGGCGGATGATGGGCTCCGGGGCGCGGAACGCGATCCGCTCGGGGAGGGTCTGAGGCCAGGAGACCTGCCGTTCTTCCAGAGGCACACCCCGGAAGTAGGCCAGCACCGCCTCGGGGCCCTCGGTGCCGTCGAAGGCCCGTTCGAAGAGGGGAAGCCGCTCGGCAATCCGGCAGACGGGTGGCGTGCCGCCGAAGACGAAGCGCCGGCGGCTCAAGCCCGCCTCCTGGACCAGGCGCTGGAAGTGGCGCAAGACATTGGCCCCCGCCTGGGGCGAGAGCCGGTAGCTGATGGCCACCAGGTCAGGGTCATGCTCCCGGATCGCGTCGACCACCCGCTCTGGGGCGACGGCCGGGCCCAGCATGATGGTCTCGAAGCCGGCCTCGCGCGCGATGCGGATGACCGCGTGGAGGCCCGCCACGTGGACACAGTCGCCGATGGCCGCGGCCAGCATCAAGCGGGGCCGATGGTTGTGGGCCACGCTGCCCAACCTCCTTTCGACGCGCAGGGATGTCTTCATGCTAACATCCTGACCGGGGAGGGTCAAATAAAGGGGAGGCTGGTCCTGGCCAGCCTCCCTCATCCCTTGGATCGCGGCTCATCCCGGCCGGAGCGGGGTCCGCCCTCAGGCCTCCTTCTTCTCTTCCTTGCCGAAGAGGCTCACAATCCAGGCGATGACCGCCGCGCCGATGATGGCCGCGATGACGTTCGCGCCTCCGAGCATCCAGCCCCAGTCACCCAGGACCAGATCGCCCAGCCAGGCGCCTACCAACCCGGCCAGGAGGGCGACCCAGATCCCGCCGGGATACTCCTTCTTGGTGCCGTACTCCTTGATGATCCAACCAACGATGAGTCCGACAACGATGATGGTAATCCAGCCGCCTGCGGTCATCGATGACGACCTCCTTAGGAGATGGATTGGGCGGGGCCCTGGAGACCGGAAGCACCCAAGAGCTCCCAACAGGACCCCAAAAAACCCAAGAACATGATAAACGTTCCAGCGCTGGATGTCCAATGCCCGCCCGGGGGGTCCGCCGGGGCCACCTGGGGAACGCCCGCCGGCAAGCTCCCGTTGGGCACCCACCTGTAACCTGACGTTCACAGACGGGCAACCCGGTTGTAACGGGCCCCCGGTAGGCTAAAGGTGGTCCACGGACCAGAACGCGGGCAAGGCCCGTCCGAGCAAGGAGGGTTTGGTCCTGTGAAGGTCCTCCGGTGGATGGCGGGGATGGTCCTGGCGGCGGCCTTGGCCTGGACACCGCTGGCGGTCTCGGCCCAGACCATTCAGCTCAACGGCGCCGGCGCCACCTTCCCCTACCCCCTCTACTCCCTCTGGTTTGAGGTCTACCGTTCGGTCAGCCCCGATGTTCAAGTGAACTACCAGGCCATCGGCAGCGGAGGCGGTATCCGCCAGGTTCTGGCAGGAACCGTCGACTTCGGCGGCACCGACGCCCCCCTCTCCGATGAGCAGCTCGCTTCCGCTTCGGTGCCCATCCTTCACATTCCCACCGTCATCGGCTCCATCGCCGTCGTCTACAACCTGCCCGGGGTGGGCACGGGCCTGAAGCTGACCCCTGAGGTCCTGAGCGCCATCTACCTGGGCGAGATCACCCAGTGGGACGATGCGCGGCTGAAGGCCCTCAACCCCGACCTGCGGCTGCCTTCCCTGCCCATCGCGGTGGTGCGCCGGTCCGACGGGAGCGGGACCACCAACATCTTCACCACCTACCTGAGCGCGGTGAGCCCCCAGTGGGCGGAACGGGTGGGGAGCGGCACCTCCGTCTCCTGGCCGGTGGGGCTTGGCGGCCAGGGGAACGCGGGGGTGGCCGGCCTGGTCCGGCAGATTCCGGGGGCCATCGGCTACGTGGAGATCGCCTACGCCCTCCAGAACCAGATGACCTACGCCGCCCTGCAGAACCAGGCGGGGAACTTCGTCCTGCCCAGCCTGGAGGCGACCAGCCTGGCGGCCAACGCCCCGGTGCCTGAGGATCTCCGGGTCTCCATTGTGAACACGCCGGACCCCCACGGGTACCCCATCGCGGGCTTCACCTGGCTTCTGGTCGCCCAGGAGCAGCCGGACCCGGTCAAGGGGAAGGCCTTGGTGGAGATGCTCTGGTGGGCCCTCCACGAGGGGCAGGCTCTGGCGCCCGAGCTGGACTATGCGCCCCTGCCGCCCAACGTGGTCGCCCTGGCCGAGGCGATGATCGCCTCCATCACCCATCAGGGCCAGCCGCTCTTGGAACGGTAGGCGGCCGGCACCGGTGATGCCTGGGGAAGGGTCGGGACCGATGGGTCGCCGGCCCCGTCCCGCGTGGCAAGGACTGGACGCCGGGCCAGCCCGGCGTCCGGGAGGAGGCTCACGATGAACCAACCCCTGCACCACCCGACCCGGGTCGTCAACCGAGGCGACCGGCTCTTCCGGGGGATCCTGCGCCTTTTCGGGCTCGTGGTCCTGGCCATCGCCCTCCTCATCCTGGTGGAGCTGTGGGAGGTGGCCCGGCCCAGCGTGGAGCGGTTTGGGCTGCGCTTCCTCATCGAGACCCAATGGGATCCGGTGAGGGAGCAGTTTGGTGCACTCCCCTTCGTCTACGGCACCCTGGTCTCATCCCTGATCGCCATTCTCCTGGCCGTTCCCCTGGGGTTGGGGGTGGCCTTCTTCCTTTCGGAGATGGCCCCCCGCTGGCTGCGGGAGCCGGTCTCCTTCCTGGTCGAGCTCCTCGCGGCCATTCCCAGCGTCGTCTACGGCCTGTGGGGCCTCTTCGTCCTGGTTCCCATCATCCGGTCCTTGGAGCTGGCCATCCTGCGGACGGGCTTGAGCCGAGTGCCCCTCTTCAGCGGGGCCCCCTACGGTATTGGCATGCTGAGCGCCGGGGTGGTCCTGGCCATCATGATCGTGCCCACGGTGGCCGCGGTCTCCCGGGAGGTCTTCCGGGCCGTGCCCGACAGCCAGCGGGAGGCGGCCCTGGCCCTGGGCGCCACCCGGTGGGAGGCGATGAAGGTGGTCTTCGACTACGGCCGCCCCGGCATCGTGGGCGCGGTGGTCCTGGCCTGGGGACGGGCCCTGGGGGAGACCATGGCGGTCAACATGGTAATCGGGAACCAGCCCATCATCTCCGCCTCCCTCTTCTCCCCGGCCCACACCATGGCCAGCGTCATCGCCAGTGAGTTCAACGAGGCGGTGGAACCCATGCACGTGGCCGCGCTGGCGGAGATCGGCTTGGCCCTCTTGGGCCTCACCCTCCTTTTGAGTGCGCTGGCCCGCCTCCTGGTCCTCCGGGTGGAGCGCAGGAGCCGGGGCCGGCAGGCCGCCCAGGGGGTGACCAGTCCATGAGCCAAGAGCCTCTGGCTGCCACCCACCTTCCGTTGAGCCGCTGGGGGATCAGCCGCCGGCAGCTGGAGGGCCGGATCCGCCGGCGGCGCTGGGCGGACCGGATCATCCGGGGGCTGATGGTGGCCAGCGTGGTGGTGGTCCTTATCCCCCTCTTCAGCCTCCTGATCTACGTGGGCCGCTCGGGCATCCAGGGGCTGGACCTGGCCTTCTTCACCCAACTGCCCAAGCCCGTGGGCATGCCCGGCGGCGGCATGGCCAACGCCATCGTCGGCTCCCTGATTCTGGTGGGCCTGGCCGCGGCCATCGGCGTGCCCGTGGGGGTGATGGCCGGCGTCTTCCTGGCCCGCTCCACCAGCCGTCTGGCCGACGGGGTCCGCTTCGTTGCTCAGGTGCTCAACGGGGTGCCCTCCATCGTCGTCGGTTTGGCCGTCTACGGGCTCATGGTGGTCCCCATGCAGACCTACTCGGCCTGGGCCGGCGGGGTGGCCCTGGCCCTGATCATGATCCCCCTGGTCACCCTCAATACGGAAGAGATGGTCCGTCTCGTGCCCCGGGACCTGAACGAGGCGGCCCTGGCCTTGGGAGTGCCCGCATGGCTGGCCACCCTCCGGGTGGTGGTCCGCACCGCGCTCCCCGGGATCCTGACGGGCATCATGCTGGCCCTGGCGCGGGTGGCGGGGGAGACGGCGCCCTTGCTCTTCACCGCGCTGAACAACGCCTTCTGGCACCAGGGCCTGAGCAACCCCATCGCGTCGTTGCCCGTCACCATCTACAACTACGCCATCTCACCCTACCCCGAGTGGCACCAGAAGGCGTGGACGGGGGCGCTGGTCCTGGTGGCGATGGTCTTGATCACCAACGTGCTGGCGAGGTTCTTCGGCCGGTCCCGGTATGACCGGCGCTGAGCGGCAGGACGAGCCCCGGCCTCGGGCCGGGAGCTGGGGAGGCAACGGTCATGGCGGTGCCCATCCGGGTGGAACATCTCAACGCAGCCTTCGGCCCCTTCCAGGCCCTCCACGACGTTACCCTCACCCTGCCCGCCCGGCAGGTGACGGCCATCATTGGGCCGTCGGGGTGCGGCAAGTCCACCTTCGTGCGGTGCATCAACCGGATGCACGAGGAGACGCCGGGCGGCCGGGTCTGGGGGCAGATCTACCTGGGCGACGAGCCCGTCTACGGGCCTGATGTGGACCCGGTGGTCATCCGGCGGCGGGTGGGGATGGTCTTCCAGCGCCCCACGCCCTTTCCCACCATGTCCATCCTGGAGAATGTGGTGGCCGGGTACACCCTCCTGCCCGGGAGGCCCCGGGATCTGGAAAGCCTCGCGGAGCGGAGCCTGCGGCAGGCGGGCCTCTGGGATGAGGTGAAGGACCGGCTCCGCGACTCGCCTTTGAACCTTTCGGGCGGGCAGCAGCAGCGGCTCTGCATCGCCCGGGCCCTGGCCGTGGAGCCGGAGGTGATCCTCCTCGACGAGCCCTGCTCCTCGTTGGATCCCATCTCCACCGCCAAGGTGGAGGAGACCATCATGGAGCTGGCCCAACGGTACACGGTGGTCCTGGTCACCCACAACATCCAGCAGGCGACCCGGGTCTCCCAGCACACCGCCTTCTTCCTCCTGGGCCGACTCATCGAGTTCGGGCCGACGGAGCAGCTCTTCACCAACCCGGCCAACGAGCAGACGGAGGCGTACATCACGGGCCGGTTCGGCTGAGGATCTGGGCCCCAGCTCCTGGAACGCCTGAAGGCCCCTCCCCCGGCCGGCGCTCTGCCGAGGGAAGGGGCCCCTTCGGGAAGGTTCCCCCGGTTTCAAGCCGAAATAAGGATCGGAACCATTGCCGGGAGGCTGGCGGCCGGGCCAGCCCTCCCGCGTCGGGAGGCAGGGTAGATGCCTGTTCCGGCTTTCGTGGCTGCGTTGGTGGCAAGCGTCATCGTCGTCTTGGCCGGGGCGCTGGTGATCGGCCTGGTCGCCCTCTTTGCGCCGGAACTCCTGAAGCGGGTGGATCCCCAGGCGCCGGTGGCGGTGGTGGTCGCCCTCGCCTTGGTGGTGGCGGTGGCCATGGCCCTGGAGCTGACGGGGCTCGCCTGAGGCGGGGGCCCTGGGGCCGGGCCCGCCCGCCGGGCAGGATGACGCGGGCCGGCGGGGCCGGCCGCGATGAGGAGGCGCGTCCATGGGGCAGACCTATCGGTGGGATCAGGTCCCGCTCCGCCAGCTGCCGCTGGAGGCGCGGCTGGCCACCTTTGCTGAGGTCAACCAAGGGTACACCTACGAAGAGGCGGTCCTGGAGGCCCAGCGGTGCCTCCAGTGCCCCTCGCCCGCCTGCCAGGACGGGTGCCCCAACGGCAATCCCATCCGCGACTTCATCGACCTCCTCGCCGAAGGGGATCTGGCCGGCGCCATCGAGCTCGATTGGACCCGGAACGCCCTGCCCTCGTGCACGGGCCGAGTCTGCGCGTGGGAGCTCCAGTGCGAGGGCTTCTGCGTCATGGGGGAGCGGGGCGATCCCATCCGGATTGGAGCTTTGGAGCGGTTCATCGCCGACTGGGCCGCGGAGAACCTGGACCTTCTTCAGTTGGTGGATACAGAATACCGCCCTCGGGCGCAGCGGGTGGCGGTGGTGGGGGCCGGCCCGGCCGGCCTGGCCGTCAGCCACTTCCTCGCCCGCAAAGGGTACCCGGTGACGGTCTTTGAGGCCTGGGCCCTCCCGGGGGGCGTGATGGCCTACGGCATCCCCGAGTACGTCCTCCCCCAGCAGGTGATCGACCGGGAGGTGGCGCGGCTGGAAGCCCTGGGGGTGGAGTTCCGCACCGGGGTCCGGGTGGGCCGGGACCTGACCCTGGATGAGCTCCTCCAGACCTACGACGCGGTCTTCGTGGGCACTGGAGCCAACGAGCCGGCCACCCTGGGGATTCCCGGCGAGGAGCTGGAGGGCGTCTGGACGGCCAAGGAGTTCCTCATGCGGGTCCAGGCCTCCCAGATGGCCGACCGGCTGGCCGATCGCCTCCCCGCCGAGGAGATGAGCCCGCCCCGGGTGGGCCAGCGGGTGGCGGTGGTGGGCGCGGGGAACACGGCCATGGATGCGGCCCGGACCGCCCGGCGGCTGGGCGCGGACGAGGTGACCGTCGTCTACCGGCGGGATGAGGCCCAGAGCCCTTCCCGGCCCGTTGAAATCGACCATGCCAAGACGGAGGGGGTCCGGTTCCAGTATCTGGTCAATCCCGTCCGGTTCCTGGGGGATGAGGCGGGCCGGCTGCGGGCGATGGAGCTAATCCGGATGGAGCTGGGCCCGCCTGATGGGTCGGGACGGCCCCGGCCTGTGCCGGTGCCGGGCAGTGAGTTCCAGATGCCGGTGGACACGGTGATCGTGGCGGTGGGCTACGCACCGGAGCGGGAACTCGCGGCACGCGGGGGCCTGGCCACCACCTCGTGGGGCGGTTTGGTGGTGGACGAGGCGACGGGGGCGACCAGCCGGCCCGGCGTGTTCGCTGCCGGGGATTGCGTCACGGGCGCCAAGACGGTGATCCACGCCATCGCCGGGGCGCGCCGGGCGGCCGAGGCGATGGAGCGGTATCTGGAGGCCCGGGGAGCCGGACACGCCGTCTGGCCGCCGGCTCCCCAGACCAGGGATCCTCAGGCCCTCCTCAGGCGGTGACCCGCCGGGCGGAAGCGGCCTTCTCCAGCGCCAGGCGAGCCAGGAGGTAGGAGAGGGTCGATTCGGCCCCCTGGTTGGCGTTCACCCGGTCGGGCTGGAGGCCGTCGCAGCAGCCGCCCGTCTCCGGATCGTAGAGGGGCTGGCCGATGGCGTTCCGCCCCAAAAACCACTGGAAGGCCTGACGGGCCCGGGTGTACCACCGGTTCTTCCCTGTCAGCTCGTAGGCGGCCAGGCACGCCTCGACCATGGCGGCGGCATCCAAGGGCTGCTGGTCGAAGCGGGCCAGGGTGCCGCCCTCTTCGTACCAGCCCCGGTTCCCCACCAGCTCCAGGTAATCCCCCCGCCAGAGGAGCTGCCAGAGGAAGGAGAGGCTCTCCAGAGCCAGGTAGCCCCAGCGGGGCTCCCGCGCGGCCCGGGACGCCTTGAGGAGCGCCTGGGAGAGCCGCGCGTTGTCGTAGGTGAGCCGCTCCTCAAACCAGCGCCAGGTGGGGGTGCGGCTCGCCTCGTAGCGGGCCGCCAGGCTCTCGCCCAGGGGCCGGAGGAGCTCCCGGGCCAGGGGAGCCTCCGGGTGGCGGCTCCGGGCCAGGTCGGCGAGGCCGATAAGCGCGTAGGCCTGGCCCCGGGGCGCGGTCAGGCGGGGGAGGTGGGGGCCCAGCCCGGTGAAGAGGCGGCGAGCCGCCACCTCCAGGGGGGTCCCGCTGAAGGCGAGGAGCGCCTCCGCCAGACCCCACGCCACCCGGCCTTGGGTGTCGTCCGGCCCGATCTCGTCGTCGTAGGTCCGGTCGTAGGCGATGTCGTTGCGGAACCGGCCGTCGGGCAGGACGGCGTAGAGCAGAAAGCTCAGATACCGGGTGGCCAAGGAGGTGACCTCGTCGTACCCGCACCGGGCCAGCCGGGCCACCACGGCCAAAGCCCGCGCGTTGTCGTCGACCGTGTACCCTTCCAGGGGGTTGGGCACCGCCCCCAGGCTGTGTTCCAACAGTCCCGTGTCGTCGGTCAAGCGCTTCAGGTGGTCGAGCTTAACGGGCGGCCAGGCCATGAGATCGTCCTGCACGCCCGCCATGGACCTTCCCCTCCTCTGCCATGGCCACTCGGGCCGGCTTGGTTCCCCACGGCGTGACGACTTTGGGCCCGTGGCCCAGCCTCCGGCGGGCCCGAGCCCGGGCCGGTTCGGTCATCTCACGGAAGAGCTCCACGTACTGGCGAGCCACCGTGGCCCAGGGGAGTTGCCTGGCAAAGGCCTGGGCCCGCCGCTGCAGGGTGGTGAGCAGCCCCGGCTCTTCCAGGAGCCGCCGGATGCCGGCCGCCATGGCGTCGGGGTCCGAGAAGGGGACCAGCAACCCGCGGCCGCCCCCCAGCACATCCTGCGCGTAGAGGTAGGGCGTGGAGACGATGGCCCGCCCTGTGGCCAGCGCAAAGGTCAGAGTCCCGCTGGAGATCTGGTTCCGGCCCGGGTAGGGGGTGAAGTAGATGTCCGTCGCCGAGAGGTACAGGCTCAGCTCTTCCAGGCTCAGGTACCGGTCGACGAAGCGGACGTGATCGCCCAGGTCAAGGGCCTGAACCCGCTCCTCCAGCCGCCGGCGGTACGCCGGCCCCTGCCCCTGCTCCAGCCGGGGGTGGACCCGCCCCAAGATCAGGTAGAGCAGCTTGGGATGGTCTTCCGCCAGGCGAGCGACGGTGTCGATGGCATACTCCAGGCCCTTCCCCGGCCCAATGAAGCCGAAGGTGCTCATCACCACCCGGTCTTCGAGCCCCAGCTTGGTCTTCGCCTGGGGATCGACGGGCAGGTGGGGGGCACCGTGACGAATGAGCCGGATCTTGCTAACGGGGATGCCGTAGCGCTGGCTCAGGATGGGGATGGCCGCACGGCTCATCACCACCACCCTCTCGGACCGGTGGGCCAGTTCCTGCAAGACGCGGAGTTCCTGACGGGACGGATCAGGAAGCACAGTGTGAAGGGTGGTGATCAGGGGCCGTTCCAATGCACGGGCCAAGCCGAGGATGTGCTCGCCCGCCTCCCCCCCGAAGATCCCATATTCGTGCTGAATGCAGACCACATCGCTGGTCTCATTGGCCAGCTGCGCTGCTTCAACGTAGGCTTGCGGTTCGTCTTCGGGAATCTCCCGGAGTACCTCGTCTGGGTAGGTGTAGGCATGACCGTCCCCCATGGCAAGCACCCGGATCGCCAGGGCCTTCCCCGCCGCCTGCTCCAGACCCTGGATCAGGTCGCGGGTGAAGCTGGCGATCCCGCATTGCCTTGGGGGATAGGTACTGACAAAACAGACAGATTGCGCCATACGGTTGGCTCCTTTCGCGAGATACCGCTCTGGCGGGGAGCATCCTGGTCGGAGACGACGCTCCCGGAGCGACCGGACCCCGCGCCGCGTCGGTGTGACCTCCAACCATCGACCGACGTGGAGACCGTTCCTGAGAGCGATGAACCTCCCCACCTTTGGGAGGACGTTGGGGGAAGAATAAGCCGGTTGGAGAGGCGCTGGGTCCGTTTGTACCCGCGGGGCTCATTGTACCAGATGGTCCCTCGGGAGACAAACGGCCCTCCTTGCCCAGGCTTCCATCCGGACGAGGTTCACAGGTACGCGGTGTACCCTTCCTCGGCGATTCGTCCCACCAGGCGGCGCAACTCCTGGGCACGCGCTCGATCGCAGACCAGGATGGCATCCTCGGTCTCGACGATGACCAGATCTTTCACACCCAGGGCGGCGATCAGCTTCCCGCTCGAGTGCACGATGGAGCCGCCGACGTCCTCAAGCACCACCTTTCCGCGGGTTAGGTTGCCCGCCGCGTCGGTCGGGAAGACCCTGGCCAGTGCAGGCCAGCTGCCCAGGTCGTCCCAAGCGAAGCTGCAGGGGAAGACCAGGATGCGCCGGGCCCGCTCCATCACGCCGTAGTCGATGGAGATGGAGGGGAGGCTGGGGTAGATCCGGCGGACGGCCGTCCAGAACTGGGGGGTGTCCACCTGGTCTTGAAGGGCCGCCAAGGGCTCGTAGACTTGGGGCATGTGCTGGCGGAGCTCCTCCAGGATGACGCCCACCTGCCAGATGAAGATCCCCGCGTTCCACAGGTAGTTGCCGTCCGAGAGGTACCGCTGGGCCCGGGCCCGGTCGGGCTTCTCCACGAAGGCTTCCACCGGGTGGGCAGGCAGTCCCTCGAAGGTGAGCCGTTCGTGGCTGTGCCGGATGTACCCGTAGCCCGTCTCCGGCCGGCTGGGCCGGATGCCCAGGGTGACCAGCCAGCGGTCCGACTGGGCGGCCTTGATGGCGCTGGCCAACACCTGCTGGAAGGCCTTCACCGGCCGGACCCAGTGGTCCGAAGGGAGGACGACCATGGTGGCGTCCCGTCCCAGCCGCTGGGCCATGACGACGGCGGCCAGCCCGATGCAGGCCGCGGTGTTCCGGCCCACGGGCTCCAGAATCACGTTCTGGGCAGGCAGCTGGGGGAGCTGTTCCATCACCTGGTCCGCGTACGCCTCGGTGGTCACCACGTAGGTGTGCTCCGGGGGCACCAGGGAATCCAAGCGGGCCACCGTCTCCTGAAGGGGGCTCCGCCCGTCCAAGAGCGGCAGGAACTGCTTGGGCCGGGCGCGCCGGCTGGCGGGCCAGAAACGCTCCCCCTGGCCGCCGGCCATGATGCAGGCAGCGATCATTCCCATCCCTCCTCGAAACCTGATTCCCGTTCAGAGATCAGTATTGGTCAGAACCGGGCGGGCCTCCTACTCGACCGGGGGGGCGGCCTGGCCCCGGTCCAGCAGGTGGGCGATGGCCCGGGCAAGGGCGTCGGGGTCGGTGACGCCCAGGGGGACGGGCAGGCCCCGGGCCCGGAGCCGGCTGGCCAGGCGGAGGGTGGCGGGCGGCTCCACCCCCCAGCGGGCCAGCTCTTCAGGCCGTTGGACCGCCTGGGCCAAAGGCTCATCCACCACCAACCGGCCTTGGTGGAGGATGAGCAGCCGCTCGGCCCAACCGGCCACCTCTTCCAGGCTGTGGGTGATGACCACCAGCCCCATGCCCTCCCGGTGGAGCCGGTGGAGGAGCCGGATCAGCCCCTCCACCCCCGCCGGATCGAGACCTGTTGTCGGCTCATCCAGGATGAGGACATGAGGATCGGTGGCCAGCAGGCCCGCCAGGGCCGCCCGGCGCTGCTCGCCGCCCGAGAGGGTGAAGGGCGAGCGGCCGCCGATGGCCTCGGGATCGAGGCCGACCAGGGCCAAGGCCTCCTCCACCCGGGCCTGGACCACCTCCCCGGGGAGGCCCAGTTGCCGGGGCCCGAAGGCCACATCCTCCCAGACCGTCGGCTCAAAGAGCTGATGCTCCGCCTCTTGGAACAGGTAGGCCACCCGCAGCCCCTCACCCGCGGGCGCCCATGGGCCGGCGGGCCCGGGGCGGCCCGCCCACCGCACCTGGCCCACCGAGGGGCGGAGCAAGCCGGCCAGGATCTGGGCCAGGGTGGACTTGCCCGCCCCCGTCTCGCCCATCAGGGCCACCGCCTCACCGGGCCTGAGGGTGAGGTCCACCCCCCGGAGGGCGACCACCCCGCCGGGGAAGGTGTGGCTGATCCCCCGGGCTTCGATCACCGGCCCATCCCCCCAGCGCGCCAGGCCTGGAGGACGGTCTCGGTGAGGGCCTGGAGGGTGGCGGCCTCCTCGGGCACGGGGAGGCCTTGCCGACGGAGGGCCCCTGCCAGGCGGATCACCTCCGGGGGCCGGAGCCCCCACGATTCCACCGGGCCCTGCCGCCCGGCCAGCAGCGGGGCCGGAGGGCCGGCGGCCACCACCTGGCCCCGCTGCAGGATGAGGAGCCGGTGGGCCAGGAGGGTCTCCTCCAGGCGATGGGTGATCCAGAGCACCGCCGTCTTCTTGCGGCGGTTGAGGCGCCGGACGGCGGCCAGCACCTCCTCCTGCCCCCGGGGGTCCAGCATGGCCGTGGGCTCATCCAGGATCAAGAGATCGGGCTCCATGGCGAGGGCCCCGGCGATGGCCAGACGCTGGCGCTGGCCCCCGGAGAGGGATCGGGTGGGCCGGTGCCGCATGGCGGCCAGGCCCACCAGGGCCAGGGCCTCCTCCACCCGGCGGCGGATCTCCGAGGGAGGCAGGCCCAGGTTTTCCGGCCCGAAGGCCACATCCTCTTCCACCGTGGCGCCCACCACCTGGCTGGCGGGATCCTGGAAGACCAGCCCGACCCGGGTCCGGACGTCGTAGGCCTGAGGGGTGAGCCGCTGGCCGTTCAACCAGAGCTCCCCCTCCTGGTAGGGGATCAATCCGGCCAGCACCCGGGCCAGGGTGGACTTGCCCGAACCGTTGGGACCGGCCACCGCCACCCACTCGCCCCGGGCCAGGGTGAGGGAGAGCCGGTCCAGGGCAGGGCGCCCTTGGGCCCGTCCCGGGTAGCGGCAGGTGACGTCAACGGCCTGGAGGAGGACGGGATCCCTCATAAGCGGGGGCCGCCTTTCGCCGGGGAGGGGGCCGGCCGGATGGAGACGTCTGCTGCGTAGACGGCCACCGCGGGCCCGGTTCCTTCCGGCCGGACCAGGAGCGCGCCGTCGGGGGCCAGGCCAACAGCCAGGCCCGTCCAGACCCCCTCTGCCTCGGTGACCGCCACCCACCGGCCCACCGTGGCCGAATGGTGGGTCACCTCGTCCAGCAGGGGGGCAAAACCTCCCCGCAGGGCCTGCCGGTAGCGGGTGGCCAGGTGGCGCAAGATGGGGTGGAGGAGGGTTTCCCGGGGAAGGGGACGGCCCACGCTGAGGCGCACCGAGGTGGCCCGGCCCCGCAGCTCGGGAGGAAAATCCCCTTCCTCTTGGTTGACGTTGAGGCCGATCCCGACAATCACCGCTGGGCGGGCCGCCGGGCCCGCCATCTCAGCCAGGATCCCGGCCAACTTGGCCCCTGCCACCACCACGTCGTTGGGCCACTTAACCTGGGCGGCCACCCCCGCCACCTCGTGGACCGCCGCCCGGACGGCGGCGGCCGCCAGCAGGGCCCAGAGGGGAGCCTCCCGGGCGGGGCGGGAGGGCCGAAGGAGCACGGAAAACCAAAGCCCCACCCCCGGCGGTGAGGCCCACGAGCGCCCCCGCCGCCCCCGGCCCGCGGTCTGGTGGTCGGCGAGGACGACCGTCCCCTCGGGGGCGCCCTCCCGGCTCAGCTGCCGCAGGTGATCATTGGTGGATGGGAGCTGGTCGAACTGGAGCAGGCGGTACACCAGGCCTTCGGACCGCCCGGACAGGTCCGTTGGGGGCATGGTCCACCCTCCTCGGGCAGCATCGCCCAAGCCAGCATAGGCTTGCCATCCGCCTCCCGTCAATGGCGGGGGCCGGCAGGCCCCCCAAAGGAATCCTGTATACCCGTTGAGAAGAGTAATGGGGGTTATCCTTGCTTTGTGGCACTGGCGAGGGGGGACGTGCGATGGCGATCAAACGGGAAGATGCCCTGGAGTACCATGCCAAAGGGCGCCCGGGCAAGATCGAGCTCCGGGTGACCAAGCCCTGTGACACCCAGCGGGATCTCTCCTTAGCCTACTCACCCGGCGTCGCCGAGCCCGTTCGGGAGATTGCCCAGAACCCCGATGCGGCCTACGAGTACACGGCCCGGGGGAACCTGGTGGCCGTCATCTCCAATGGGACCGCGGTGTTGGGCCTGGGCGATGTGGGGGCCCTGGCGGCCAAGCCTGTGATGGAGGGGAAGGGGGTCCTCTTTAAGCGGTTTGCTGACATTGACGTCTTCGACCTGGAGATCAACGCCACCGATCCCGATGAGATGGTCCGCATCATCAAGGCGCTGGAGCCCACCTTCGGCGGGATCAACCTGGAGGACATCAAGGCGCCTGAGTGCTTCGAGATCGAGCGGCGCCTCCAGCAGGAGCTGAGCATCCCCGTCTTCCACGATGACCAGCACGGCACCGCCATCATCAGCGGCGCCGCCTTGATCAATGGGCTCCACCTGGTGGGCAAGCGCATGGACGAGGTGCGGGTGGTGATCAACGGCGCCGGCGCCTCGGCCATCGCCACCGCGGACTTCTTTGTGCTCCTGGGCGTGGACCCGGAGAAGATCCTCATGTGCGACTCCAAGGGGGTCCTCTACCGGGGGCGGACCGAGGGCATGAACCCCTACAAGGAGGCCTACGCCCGGGAGACCAACCGGCGGACCCTGGCAGAGGCGCTGGAGGGGGCCGACGTCTTCGTGGGGCTCTCGGTGGCCAACGTGGTCAGCGCCGAGATGGTGAAGACCATGGCCGAGCGGCCGCTCATCATGCCCCTGGCCAACCCCGATCCGGAGATCCCCTATGAGGTGGCCAAGGAGGCTCGGCCCGACGCGCTGGTGGCCACCGGCCGGAGCGACTATCCCAACCAGGTGAACAACGTCTTGGGCTTCCCCTACATCTTCCGGGGGGCTCTGGACGTGCGGGCCCGGGCCATCAATGACGAGATGAAGGTGGCGGCCGCCAAGGCCCTGGCGGAGCTGGCTCGCCAAGAGGTGCCCGACACGGTCCTGCGGGCGTACGGGCTGGAGCGGCTCCAGTTCGGGCCCGACTACCTGATCCCCAAGGCCCTCGATCCCCGGGTCCTCACCTGGGTGGCCCCGGCGGTGGCCCAGGCGGCCATGGCCTCGGGCGCGGCTCGGATCCAGATTGATCTGGACGAGTACCGGGAGCGGCTGGCCCGCCGGTTCGGGAAGGCCCGGGAGGTGAAGCACTTCATCATGAGCCGGGCTCAGCAGGATCCCAAGCGGGTCGTCTTCTCCGAAGGGGAGGAGCCCAAGATCATCCGGGCGGCGGCCCGCTTGCGGGACGAGGGCTTGGCCCAGCCCATCCTCCTGGGTGATCCCGACCGGGTGACGAGCCTCGCCCAGAAGCTGGGGGTCAACGGCCAGCTGACCGTCATCAGCCCCGAGGCGCACCCCCGCTTCGAGGAGTACGTGCACCGCTACTGGGAGATGCGCCAGCGCAAGGGGGTCACCTTGCGGGAGGCCCGGAAGCTGGTCCGTCAAGGGAATGTCTTTGGGCCCCTGATGGTGGCCATGGGGGATGCGGACGCCTTCGTCGCCGGCCTCACCTACCACTACCCCGAGGTGCTCCGGCCGGCCCTGCAGGTGCTCCGCATGCGGCCGGGGGTCACCAAGGTGGCCGGGCTCTACCTGATGGTCTTCGACGACAAGGTCTACTTCTTCACCGACCCCACCGTCAACATCGAGCCCACCGCCGAAGAGCTGGCGGAGATCGCCATCATGGCCGCCGAGCGGGTACGCATGTTCGGCATCGAGCCGCGGGTGGCCATGCTCTCCTTCTCCAACTTCGGGTCCACCATCCATCCCCAGACGGAGAAGGTCCGCCGGGCGGTGGAGCTGGTCCGGGAGCGGCGGCCCGACCTGATCATCGACGGCGAGATGCAGGCGGATACGGCCGTGGTTCCCGAGATCCTGGAGCAGGAGTACCCCTTCTCCGTCCTCCAGGGGGGCGCCAACGTCTTGGTCTTCCCCGACCTGGCCTCGGCCAACATCGCCTACAAGCTGCTCCAGCGTCTGGGGGGCGCCCAGGCCATCGGGCCCATCCTCATGGGGACCGGCAAGTCGGTCCACGTCCTCCAGCGGGGCGACGACGTGGACGACATCGTCAACATCGCCTGCGTGGCCGTCATGGACGCGCAGGAGCTGGAGCGGGCCGCCCAGCATCCTGAGATGCAGGAGATGGCGGGGCGGTCGTAGAAGCTCCGCCGAACCGACGGGAACAGGCCGGGGCCGCCCCCAGCGGCCCCGGTTTCGCCATGGAGGAGGGTGGCCATGAGCCAGGGAACGGAGCCCCAAACCGCGCCCGACGTCCTGCGGGCCTGGCCCAAGGCGGACCTCCACCTCCACCTGGACGGGAGCGTCCGGCCCGAGACCTACCTGGAGCTGGCCCGGGAGCTGCCGGGCCAGGAGGCGCTTACCCTGGAGGAGGTGCGGGCCGCCATCACCGTGGGTGATGGGGCGGGGAGCCTCACCCAGTTCCTCAGCCGCTTCCCCGTCATCAACCGGGTCACCCAAACGGCCCCGGCCCTCCGCCGGATCACCCGGGAGGCCCTGGAGGACGCGGTCCAGGCCGGCGTCCGGTACGTGGAGCTCCGGGCCGCGCCCTGGCTCCACACCCAGGGGGGCCTCGCCCCCGAGGCGGTGGTGGAGGCGATCCTGGACGGCATGAAGGAGGCGGCCAGGCAGATTCCCATTCTCTCCCGCCTGATCCTGGTGGCCCTGCGGGGCCGTCCGGAAGAGGAGAACCGGCAGGTGGTCCAGCTGGCCCTCCGGTACCGGGAGCACGGGGTGGCAGGGATCGACCTGGCGGGGGATGAGTCGCTCCATCCCACCGCGGCGTACGGGGGGATCTTCCGGGAGGCCCAGGAGGCGGGGCTGGCCATCACCGTCCACGCCGGGGAAGGGGCCGGGCCCGAGAGCATTTGGACCGCGGTCCGGGAGCTGGGCGCCCGGCGGCTGGGCCATGCCACCAGCGCGGTGCAGGATCCGGCCCTGCTGGATTACCTGAGGGAGCACCAGATCTGGGTGGAGGTCTGCCTCACCAGCAACCTCCACACGGGGGTGGTCGCCCGGCTGGAGGAGCATCCCTTCCGCCGCTTCCTAGAGGCGGGGGTGCCCGTCACCCTCAACTCCGACGATCCCGGAGTCTCCCAGATCGACCTGGCCGGCGAGTGGGTACGGGCGGCCCAGACCTTCCACCTGACCCCCGAAGAGCTGGCCCAGCTGGCCCTGAACGGGGTGGAGGCCGCCTTCGTCCCCGAAGCCACCCGGGCCATGCTCCGGGCCGAGTTCGAGACGCAGATCGACCGCCTCTGGCCGCAGGTGACCGCCAGCCGTCGCTAGGGCCAGCCGCCGGTGATGGCGAGGGGAGCCAAAACCTGGAAGGAGGGAGCTCCATGGAGGGGAGCATCCACGATGCCCTCCGCAAGCTGGATCAGGAGTTCAGTGGGACCCTCGCCGTCGCGGCGCGGGGCCTGGCGGGCCAGCCCGCCCGCCGGCCGGCCATCGCCTACCGGGCCGGCGAGACCTTTCCCGCGGCCAGCGTGATCAAGCTGCCCATCCTGGTGGAGGCGTACCGGCAGGTGGATGAGGGCCGCCTCGACCTGTCGGAACGGATCCCTTTGCGGGCCGAGGACCGGGTGGGCGGCAGCGGCGTGCTCAAGGAGCTGGAGCCGGGGGCGGCCCTCACCCTGCGGGACCTCCTCACCTTGATGATTGTGGTCAGCGACAACACGGCCACCAACATGGTCATCGACCGGGTGGGGCTGGAGGCGGTCAATGCTTCGGCCCGGTCCTGGGGTTTGGAGCAGACCTTCCTGGCCGGCCCCCTCATGGCGCCCCCGGAGCGCCAGACGCCCGCCCAGCGGGAGGGCCGGCGCTCCACCGTCTCTCCCGCCGACATGGTCGACCTCTTGACCGCCCTCCACCGGGGGCAGATCCTCTCGGAGGCAAGCCGGCGGGAGGTGCTGGCCATCTTGGGGCGCCAGCACTTCTCCCTCTTGGGCCGGGAACTGGGCTACGACCTGGACGCGGTGGAAGCGGGCACCGCGCGGCTCAGGATCGCGTCCAAGAGCGGCTCCATCGCCGGCGTCCGCCACGATGTGGGGATCATCACCACGCCCGCCGGTGCCTACGCCATCGCGGTGATGACCAAAGACGCCCAGGACCGGGGCTTCACCTTCCACAACGAGGGCGAGCGGGTGGTGGCCCGGGCTTCCCGCCTCATCTACGACCACTGGATCGACGAGGACGACGATGCCGACCCCGACGGGGGCGAGGACCTCACGGTGTGAGGACGGTCGGGTGAAGGCTTAGCGGCCGAAGAGGAACCAGCGGCGCTTCTTCACGGGCCGCCGGAGGAGCTCCTCCAGGGCGGGAAGCGCGGCCATGGCCGCCACCCGGCCGGCGTGGAGGTACTCGGGGATGAGGGAGGCGTCGGTCATGGGGCCGTCCCGCAGGACGGGGTGGATGACCAGATCGGCGTCCCGTTCCAGCTGGAGGCGGGTGATGACCCCCTCGCCGATGGCCAGCACCCGTCCCAGGATCCGGGTGAGGCCCTGAACCTCCTCTGGCTGTTGGGAGGTGGGGGTGAGGTCCACGGCGACTACCTTCTGCGCGCCCAGAAGCCGCGCCGTGGGCGCGGGGACGGGCTCGCAGACCGCGCCGTCCACCAGGATCCTGCCCCCCAGCCGTTTGGGCATGTACAACCAGGGGATGGAGGAGCTGGCCCGGACCGCGGCGGCCACATCCGTCTCCTCCTCGGTGAGGAAGGCGGTCCCCGCCGGCGGCTGGTCGGGCAGGAGGTGGCTGGAGGCCATGATCACCCGTTCGCCCGAGCGTATGTCGACGGCCACCGCCGCGAAAGGTAAGGAAAGCTGATCCAGTTTGGGCACGGGCAGGTTCTCCCGGATCCAGGCTTCCAGGCGGCGCCCGGCGGCGATCCCGCTGGGGGTGCGGGCGGTGCGGCGGACGAGCTCGAGGGCCATGCGCTGTCCCAGGAGGAGGAAGGAGAGGGGCCCCATCTCCGTGTCGACCAGGATGTCGGCGGACAGGGAGTAGGTCAGCTCCGCCATCTGGTAGGGGTCGACTCCTGCGGCGTAAAAGGCGCCCACCAGGCTGCCGGCGGAGGTGCCGGTGACGAGGGACGGGAAGATCCCGTGCTCGTGCAAGACTTGGAGGACGCCCACGTGGGCCACGCCGCGGAGCGCGCCGCCGCCCAAGGCCAGCGCCAGGTCGTACTGGTGCTTCGGGGAGCCCAAACCCATCCCACCCAGGAAAACGGAGTGAACTGACGAACCCTAGCCTCTGAGTTGGTTCCAGCCGGAGCGGGGCAAGTCCTACCTGGGCCGGCTGGAGGGAGATGGCGGGGCTGGGAGTCGACGCCGCGGCGCCGCCGCAGAGCGCCGGCTCGGAGGAGCGTGGGCCTATGGAAACCTTCTTCATCGTCAATCCTTCGGCGGGCTCCGGGCGGGCCATGCGGGCCTGGAGGCGCCTGCAGGAGCTGGTGGGCGCCCCTTTGGCCGGCCGGTTCACCAAGGGCCTGGGTCACGCGAGCGAGCTGGCGGTGGAGGCCGCCCAGGAAGGGTACCCCCTGGTGGTTGCGGTGGGCGGTGATGGGACGGCCAATGAGACGGTAAACGGCCTCATGCAGCTCCCTCCGCACCGCCGGCCCGCCTTCGGCCAGCTGCCTGCGGGCACCGGCAACGACTTTGCCCGGAACGTGGGGCTGCCCCGGCGGGTGGACCAGTGGGCCCGGATGCTCCGGGAGCCCCGCCTCCGCTCCCTGGATCTGGGCGAGGTGAACGGGCGCTTCTTCCTCAACGCCACGGGGGTGGGCTTCGATGCGGAAGTGGCCTACCTGGCCGACAAGATGCCCACCCTCATCGCAGGAACCTTCACCTACATGGTCTCCCTGGCCGTCAAGCTCTTCACCTACCGGAGCCAGCCCATGCGGATCCAGGTGGACGACACCCGCCTGGAGGAGCGGTGCTTCCTCACTGCGGTGGGGAACCTGCCCCACATCGGGGGCGGTATCCGGATCTGCCCCGGCGCCCGGGCGGACGACGGCCTCTTCGAGGTGGTGGTGGTGGGCGACGTCTCCCACCTGGAGGTCCTGCGGGTGCTGCCCCGGGCCTTTTCAGGGAACCACGTCACCCACCCGAAGGTCCGGGTCCTCGCGGGCCGGCGGGTGATCATCGACTCCGACGCCCCCCTCCACCTGCAGGCGGACGGTGAGGTCTTCAGCGGGCTCCCGGCCCACTTCGAGGTTCACCCAGCGGCTCTCCAGCTCCTGGTGCCCGCCTCGGCGGCGGCCAGCGAGCCGGCGCCCGCGGCCCTCCAGGATGAGGCGGCGCCCAGCCTGATCCAGCCGGCGAGCCCCGACGGCTGATCATCGGCCCGTGGATCATCGGCCCTGGTGGGCTGGAAGGAGGATGTGCCCATGGACCTAGGGCTTCAGGGACGGAAGGGTGTGGTGCTGGCTGCCAGCCGGGGGTTGGGGCGGGCCATCGCCATGGAGCTGGCCCGGGAGGGGGCGGACCTGGCCATCGCGAGCCGGGATGAGCAGCGCATCGCGGAGGCGGCCGACCTGATCGCGGCCGAAACGGGCTGCCGGCCCCTCCACCGGGCGGTGGACGTCACCCAGAAGGAGGCCCTGGAGGCCTTCATCCGGGAGTCGGCCGAGGCCCTTGGGGGGCTCCACCTCCTGGTCTGCAACGCGGGCGGGCCGCCCGCCGGCCGGTTCGACCAGTTGGACGACGGGGCGTGGGAGCACGCCTTCCAGCTCAACCTGATGAGCGTGGTCCGGGCCATCCGGGCGGCCCGGCCCTACCTGGAGGCCGAGGGCGGCGCCATCGCCATCGTCACCTCCATGTCGGTGAAACAGCCCCTGCCCGGGCTGATCCTCTCCAACGCCTTCCGGCCGGCGGTGGCCGGGCTGGCCAAGACCCTCTCCCAGGAGCTGGCGCCCCGGATCCGGATCAACTGCCTGGCTCCGGGCCGGCTGGACACCGAACGGGTCCAGGAGCTGGACCAGATCAAGGCCGAGCAGGCGGGCACGTCGGTGGAGGCGGTCCGGGCACAGTCGGCGTCGGCCATCCCCCTGGGCCGCTACGGGGATCCGGCCGAACTGGGGCGGGTGGCCGCCTTCCTGCTGTCCGACGCGGCTAGCTACATCACCGGCCAGACCATCCTCGTCGACGGCGGGCTGGCCGTCCCCCTGGCCTGAGCCAGGGTCGGCTGGGGCACGGCAGCCCGGCAAGGAGGCGTCGTCCTGGAACGGCTCGATGTGGGTGATCTTCGGCTCGCCTTCCGCCAGGAAGGGGAGGGCGAGCCCGTCCTCTGGGTGCCTCCCTTGGGGGGCACCCATGCGGCCTTCAACCACCTGCGGCGGGCCATGCCCCCGTGCCGGGCCATTCTCTACGATCCCCGGGGCCTGGGGGCCAGCGACCGGCCCCCGGACGGCTACACGGTGGAGGACGCGGCCGCCGATGCCTGGCGGCTGCTGGACGGCCTGGGTGTCGCCCGGGCGGTCCTGGTGGGGGTCTCCTGGGGCGGCACGGTGGTCCAGGCCATGGCCCACCAAGCGCCCCAGCGGGTCCGGGGGCTGCTCTTGATCTCCACGTGGCTCGCGCCCGACCCCCACCGGAATGAACTCTTGCGTCTCTGGGGCGAGTTGTACGGACGCGTTTCGTTGGAACTCTTCTACCGGGAGGTCCATCTCTGGACCTTCCCTCCCGGCTTCTACCGGTCGGCGCCCGGGGCCATCGGGCGGTTCCAGCAGGGATTGGCCCGCTCCCGGGGCCATCCCCACCCGGAGGTCTTCCGGGCCCTGGTCCGGTCGGCCCTCGCCTTCGACGGACGGGGTCGCCTCGATGATCTGGCCGTGCCGGCATGGGTCTTGGTGGGGAGTGAAGATCGGGTGACGCCGCCCGACGAAGGGGCCCGCCTGGCCGGGGCCATCCCTGGAGCCCGGCTCCGGGTGGTGCCTGGCCGGGGCCATGGGCTGCTCTGGGAGGCGCCGGAGGAGCCGGTGAGGGCGCTGGGGGACCTTTTGGAGCGTTTGGAGGTGAGCGGCGGGTGACGGCAGCCCAATTCTTGGAAACCATCTCGGAGCTGCCCGGCATTTCGGGCCATGAAGGCCCGGTGGCGGCCCGGATCCGGGAGGCATGGGCTCCACTGGTTGATGAGATCCGGACGGATCCCCTGGGGAACGTCATCGCCCTGAAGGCGGGCGAGGGGCCAAAGCCCCGCCCCCGGGTGATGATCGCCACCCACATGGATGAGATCGGCTTCATGGTCCTCTCCATCGAGCAGGGGGGCTTCCTCCGGGTGGCCCCCGTGGGGGGGATCGACGTTCGGAACGTGCTCGCCCACCGGGTCCGGGTCTTGGGACGGCGGGAGCTGGTGGGGTACCTGGGCATGCTGCCGCCCCACCTGACCACCGATGAGGAGATGACCCGGCCCGTGCCCATGAAGGATCTCTTCGTAGACGTGGGCCTGCCCGAGGAGCGGGTCCGGGCCCTGGTGGAGCCGGGGGACCTGGTGGTCCGGGAGCAGCGGGCCGTCCAGCTCCTGGGCGGGCGGATGGCGGGGAAGGCCTTCGACAACCGGGCCAGTTGCGCGGCCGCGTACCACGCGCTCCAGGAGCTGGCCCGCCGGCGCCACCAGGTGGACGTGGTGGTGGTGGCCACCGTCCAGGAGGAGGTGGGCCTGCGGGGGGCGGTCACCAGCGCCTTCGGCGTCGCCCCCGATGTGGGGATTGCGGTGGACGTGGGCTTTGCCCGGCAGCCCGGGGTGGAGAAGGACCGGTCGGCCGAGCCGGGCGGAGGGCCGGCCATCGCCCTGGGCCCCAACATCCACCCCCAGGTCTACCGGTTCTTGGTGGAGCAGGCCCAGCGGGAGGACGTGCCCTACCAGGTGGAGCCCGTTCCCGGGCGGACGGGCACCGACGCGTGGGCCCTCCAGGTGGCCCGGAGCGGGGTGGCCACGGGGCTGCTCTCGGTGCCGCTCCGGTACATGCACAGCACCGTGGAGACGGTGGATGTGAAGGACATTGAGGCGACGGGGAGGCTCCTGGCCGCCGCCTTGGCCGCCATGGAGCCCGAGTGGGTAAGGGGGCTCAGCCGATGACCACCGCGGCCCAGGAACCATTGTGGACGCCCACAAAGGGCCAGGAGGCGCTCATCACCAGGCTCCGGCAGCTGTCGGAGCTGGATGGGGTCTCGGGCGGGGAAGGGCCGGTGCGGGAGTGGCTGCGGGCCCAGATCGAAGCCCAGCCGCCCAAGGGCCCCTTCACCGTGGAGACGGACCCCATGGGCAACCTGCTGGTCCGGGTGGGGGAGGACCGGCCCGGCCCCCGGGTGATGGTGGCCGCGCACATGGACGAGGTCGGGCTGATGATCACCGCCATCGAGGACGACGGGCTCCTGCGCTTCCGGCCCGTGGGCGGCATCGATCCCCGGATCCTCCCGGCCCAGGTGGTCCGGATCGGCCAGGGGCGGGTGCCGGGGGTGGTGGGCGGCAAGCCCATCCATCTGCAGACCCCCGAGGAGCGGAAGAAGGCCTACCGGGTGGAGGAGCTCTACATCGACATCGGCGCCCGGAGCCGGTCGGAGGCCGAAGGTGCCGTCCAGCTGGGGGAGTACGCCACCTTCGACACTCCCTTCCAGGTGCTGGGCGAGGGCCTGGTGATGGGGAAGGCCTTGGATGACCGGGCGGGCTGTCTCATCCTCCTGGAGCTCCTGCAGGAGGAGTGGCCTGTCCCCTTCCTGGCCGCCTTCACCGTCCAGGAGGAGGTGGGCCTGCGGGGGGCCCAGGTGGCCGCCTACCGGCTCAACCCTGACGTGGCTCTGGTGCTGGAGACCACCTCCTGCGCCGACCTGCCGGGGGTGCCGCCGGCCAAGCAGGTCACCCGGTTGGGGGCGGGGCCGGCCCTCACCTTCCGGGACCGGACGAGCATCGCCGACCCCCAGCTGGTCCGGCTCCTCATTCAGGAGGCGGAGGCGGCGGGCCTCCCCTGGCAGTGGAAGCACGGGACCGCCGGCGGGAACGACGCGGGCGCCATCCAAACCCAGCGGGGCGGGGTGCGGGTGGCCAGCCTCTCCCTCCCCTGCCGGTACCTCCACCAGCCGGGGAACGTCCTCTCGGTGCGCGACTTGGAACACGGGTTGGAGCTGGCCCGGCGGGGTCTGCACGCCTGGGCCCGGGAACTGTCGAACGGAGGCGATCGCCGGTGAAGGAGATCTTTCGCAGGTTGAGCGAGGCCATGGGGCCCGCCGGGGCCGAGGAAGGGGTGCGGAAGGTCCTGGAGGAGGAGCTGGAGGGCGTCGTCGACCGGCTGGAGACCGACGCCCTGGGCAACCTCTATGCCATCCGGGAGCCCGAGGGCGAGGGCGGGCTCACCGTCCTCTTGGATGCCCACATGGATGAGATTGGCCTGGTGGTGACCTACGTGGAGGAAGAGGGGTTCCTCCGGGTGGCGCCCATCGGGGGTGTCTCTCCCCAGGTGGCCCTGGGGCAGCGGGTCCGGTTCCTGGGCGGCGCGGAGGGAGTGGTGGCCGCCGACCACCTGGACGACCCCAAGGAGCTGGCCATGAAGCACCTCCTGGTCGATATCGGCGCGGCCAGCCGGGAGGAGGCCCTGGCCCGGGTCCAGATCGGTGAGGCGGGGGTCTTCGTCCGTCCCGTGGTGGAGGCAGGCGAGCACCGCCTCATCGCCAAGGCGGCCGACAACCGGGCAGGCTGCGCGGTGCTGGTGGAGGTCCTGAAGGGGTTGAAGGCGTCGCCCCACCGGGTGGTGGCCGTCTTCGCCGTGCAGGAAGAGGTGGGCCTGCGAGGCGCAGGGCCGGCCGCCTACCGGGTGGACCCGGACCTGGCCATCGCCATCGATGTCACCCTCACGGGGGACACGCCTGAGGCCCCCAAGATGGCCGTCGAGCTGGGGAAGGGGCCGGCGATTAAGGCGATGGACCGGAGCGTGATCGCCCACCCGGCCGTCCGCCGGCTGCTGGCCGAGACCGCCCGGGATGCGGGCATCCCCTACCAGATGGAGGTGCTCACCCGGGGCGGCACCGACGCGGGCGCCATCCACCTGAGCCGGGAGGGGGTGCCCACCGGGGCCGTCTCCATCCCCTGCCGGTACGTCCACACGCCCTCGGAGATGGTGGACCTGCGGGATATGGCTGGTGCCCGGGACCTGCTGGTGGCTCTGCTCCAGCGGCCCATCACCCTCTAGCAGGCCCCGGCCCCGGCTTCGGCCGGGGCCAGGGCCCGCCCCGTAGTCCCTCCGCGCCCCTCCCGTCGGGCGGGGTGTCCCTCGGCCGCCCCAACCCCCCGGGCCCACGCCAGGGGCATCTGCCGCTTCTGGGACACCCGGGCCGGTCCAAGAAAGGGAGGATCGGGCCATGGAGGATCCCGGCCCTCCCGCCGATACCATTCCATTGGATCAAGGGCAGCACCGCACCTTGGAGAGAGCGAGCGGACCAGTCGCCGGCAGGTGAACCGCCGCCCGGCCGTCTTGCCGCCTTCTTCCCCCATGTCGGGCCCAACCCGGCAGCGCGTCGCGCCGTACGCCCTGTCTCGTTCCAACCGAGCGCACCTGTCCGATTGGCTTCGCATCGCCCCGTTCGGCCACCCTCGGATCCGGCGGGCCCGCCCTGGTCGGCCGGTCCACGCCCTGGGCCCATGTCTTGCAGGTTGACGCGCTCCGGAGGGACCCCCGTCGGTGTCCTCTCCCGGGCGGACAAGGAGGGTGAGAACCTCTGTGATCAAAGCCTTTCACAATCTCCCCGTGCGGGCCAAGATGGTGCTCACGGCCATGGCCCACGTGGGCCTGTTCACGCTGGTGAGCCTCCTCGCGGTTTCGGGGCTGAGCCGCACCCACATCGTCGTCGCCGGCCTGGCCAGCTCCGGGCTCAGCCTCATTTTCCACCTGCTGGCGGCCCGGGACATCGTCCGCCCGTTGGTGACCGTTCGGGATCAGCTCCAGGCCCTGGCGGCCGGCGGGGCGGACCTCACCCGGCGTCTGGCGGTTCCCTCCCAGGACGAGCTGGGCCAGCTGGCCGCCCGGTTCAACGCCTTCGTCGACACCTTGCAGGCGCTCATCATCCAGATCCGGGATTTGGCCGACCAGGTGGCGGCCTCCTCCGATGAGCTGGCCGCCTCGGCCGATGAGGTGGGCCGGGCGGTCCAGCAGGTGGCGGCCAGCGTCGATCAGATCGCCCACGGGGGCCAGCAGCAGGCCCAGGCGGCCGCGCGGGCTTCGGAGCTGGCCAACCGGATGGGCGGGCGGGTGCAGCAGGTGGCCGCGGCGGCCCAGGCCCTGGCCGATGGGGCCCAGCGGGCCGCCCAGGAGGCGGACACGGGCCGTCAGGCGGTGGAGACCATCGTGGCCCGGATGGAGGAGATCAAGGCGGCGGCCGACCGCGCTGGCCAGGCGATGGAAGCCCTGGGCCAGCAGTCCCAAGCGATCGGCCGCATCGTCGATGCCATCACCCAGATCGCCAGCCAGACCAACCTCCTGGCCCTGAACGCGGCCATTGAAGCGGCCCGGGCCGGCGAGCACGGCCGGGGCTTCGCCGTGGTGGCCACCGAGGTCCGGAAGCTGGCCCAGGAGTCGGAGGAGGCGGCCAAGGAGATCACCCAGCTCATCGACCAGATCCGCCAGCATGTGGCCGTGGCCGTTGCGGATGCCGGCACCGTCCTGACCGCGGTGGAGGAGGGGATCCGGGAGGTCACGGGGTCGGGCCAGGTCTTTGCCCGGATCCTTCAGAGTGTGGAAGAGATCGCCCGGGAGATTCAGGAGATCGGCACCGCCTCGGAGGCGATGGCGGCCGGCACCGACCGGGCGGTGGAGGCGGTGACCGAGATCGTCTCCATCACCGAGGAGAGCGCCGCCATGACCCAGGAGGTGGCGTCGGCCACCCAGGAGCAGGCGGCGGCGGTGGACGAGATCTCCCGGGCCACCGCCCAGCTGGCCGGGCTGGCCCAGAACCTGAAGCGCCTGGTCGACACCTTCAAGACCTGAACCCCCAACAACCTGAGCCCAACAGCATGCGCCCCCAGGCATCCACGCCCCAGGGCCCTGGCTTGGTCCAGGGCCTTTCCGCGTCCGCTTCGTTTGGGAAGAGAGGCTATTCAAGTTGTCGTGTCTTGTCGATAAGGTGAAACGTGGGGGATCGTTTGGAGCCGAACCACGACGGGCGCGGAGGAGGGATGGATGCGGCGGCCCTTCCGAGATCCCCTGACCGGCAGACGCCACAGGAGGTAGGCACCGGCGATGAAGGCCTTTCGCAATCTCCCGATCGCAGCCAAGATGATGCTCATCACCGGAGTCAACCTGATCATTCTGGTGGTGCTCGGGATCCTCTCCCTGCACAGCTTGACCACCGCCAACGAGCACCTGAGGCAGACCTACGAGGCCAACGTCATCGGCCTCCGGCTGCTCTTGCAAGCCTCCCAAGTCCGGGAGCAGACGGCCAACCAGGCCTTGCTTCACCTGATGCAGGAGAACGAGGCCCTCCTGACCCAGATCGAGGCCGAGGTGGCCCGCCTGTCCGGCGAGTTTGTGGAGCTGATGGAGGCCTACCAGCAGACGACCGTCACCGAGGAGGACCACCAGCTGGCCGGGGAGGTGCTGGCCACCTGGCCGGCCTTCCAGGACGCGGTGGACCGCCTCCTGGTGCTGAGCCGGGCCAACCTGAGCCAGTTTGTCGTCCGCCAGGCGTTGGGGGAGGTCACCTCTCTGAACGAAGCCATGCAGGCGGCCATGGACCAGATGGTCGCCCATGCCACCCAGTTGGCCGCCGACCGGTACGCCGCGAGTCAGGCCCGCCACCGGCAGACCTTGGCCTTCCTCCTCGTTGCGGGGACCGCGGGGCTTCTTTTGAGTTTCACCCTGAACCTGACCACCGCCCGGGCGGTCACCCGGCCCCTGCGGAGCGTCCGGGATCAGCTCCAGGCCCTGGCGGCCGGCGGCGCCGACCTGACCTGGCGCCTCCAGGTGGCTTCCCAGGACGAGGTGGGGCAGCTGGCGGTGGGGTTCAACACCTTCCTGGAGAGCCTCCGGGCCCTGATCCTCCAGGTGCGGGACCTGGCAGACCAGGTGGCCGTCGCTTCTCAGGAGTTGGCCCATGCCTCGGAAGAGGTGGGCCGGTCGGTCCACCAAGTGGCCGAGGGCGTGGACCAGATCGCCCGAGGCGGCCAGCAGCAGGCAGAGGCCGCCGCCCGGGTGACGGAGCGGGCCCGGCTGGTGGGCCAGCAGGTGAAGCAGGTGGCCGACTTGGCCCAGGCCCTGGTGGACGGGGCCGACCGGGCAGCCCAGGAGGCCGCCGGCGGGCGGGAGGCGGCCGCGGCCATCGCCCAGCGGATGGGCGCCATCAAGACCGCCGTCGACCGGTCGGGGCAGGCGGTGGAGGCCCTGGGTCAGCGCTCCACGGCCATCGGCCGGATCGTCGAGGTGATCACCGCCATCGCCGACCAGACCAACCTCCTGGCCCTCAACGCGGCCATCGAAGCGGCCCGGGCTGGCGAGTCGGGGCGGGGGTTCGCCGTGGTGGCCGAAGAGGTCCGGAAACTGGCCCAGCAAGCGCAGCAGGCGACCAAAGAGATCGCCGCCCTGGTCCACCAGATCCAGCAGGATGTGGCCGCCGCGGTCCAGGAGACGGGCGCGGTCTCCCAGACCGCGGACGAGGGGAGCCGGGAGGTGGCCCAGTCGGGCCAGCTCTTCGCCGCCGTCATCCAGCAGTTCGAGACGATGGCCGCGCAGATCCGCCAGATCGGCACGGCCGCGGAGGAGATGGCCGCCGGCACCGATCAGGCGGTGGCGGCGGTGGACGAGATCGCCTCCGTCACCGAGGAGAACGCGGCCATGACCCAAGAGGTGGCCTCGGCCACCGAGGAGCAGACGGCGGCGGTGGGAGAGATCTCCCAGGCCGCCGCGGAGCTGGCCACCTTGGCCCAGAACCTGAAGGGCCTTGTGGGGACTTTCAAGACCTAAGGGCGAGCCAGCCGGCGGCGCCCGATGGATCCCATTCGGCGCCGCACCTCCGGCCTCCCCTGGGAGCGAACGCCCCGCACCACCCGGTGCGGGGCGCCAGCGTTCAGGACGGCCCTCGCCGGCGGGGGGGATCACGCCACCAGAGTGGCCAAGGCCTCCTCCGCGGCCGCGATGGTCTGCTCCACGTCTTCCTCGGTGTGGGCGGCGGTGACGTACCAGACCTCGTAGGGGGAGGGGGGCAGGTGGATCCCCCGCTCGAGCATGGCCCGGAAAAAGCGGGCGAAACGCTCGGTGTCGGCCCGCTCGCAGCCGGCGAAGTCCTCCACCGGCTGGTCGGTGAAGTAGGGGGCGACGCCACCACCCATCTGGTTCACCTGGAGGGGGATCCCCACCCGGGCCGCCGCCTCCCGCAGACCCTCCGCCAGGCGCCGGCCCAGAGCCTCCAGGCGCTGGTAGAGTCCGGGCTCCCGGAGCGCGTCCAGGCAGGCGGCCCCCGCGGCCATGGAGAGGGGGTGGCCTGCCCAGGTGCCGTCCTGATAGACGGGCCCCAAGGGCGCGACCAGCTCCATGATCTCCGCCCGGCCGCCGTAGGCGCCGATGGGCAGGCCGCCGCCGATGATCTTGCCCAAGATCGTCAGGTCCGCCTCCACCCCGTACAGATCCTGCACCGACCCGTAGCGGTAGCGGAAGCCGGTGAGCACCTCATCGAAGATGACCAGAGCCCCCGCCGCCCGGGCCCGTTCCACCATCCCCTCAAGAAAGCCCGGCTTGGGGGGCACCAGGCCGAAGTTGCCCACGATGGGCTCCACCAGCACCGCCGCCACCTGGTCCCCCTGGGCCGCCAGCACCCGGTCCAAGGGCTCCAGCTGGTTGTACGGCAGGCTGATCACGTCGGCCAGCACACCAGGGGTGATCCCGGCCGAGTCGGCCAGGCCCAGGGTGGAGAAGCCCGAGCCCGCAGCCACCAGCACCGGATCGGAGTGACCATGGTAGGACCCGTCGAACTTGACCAGCTTGGGCCGGCCTGTGAAGGCCCGGGCCAGGCGGATGGCCGTCATGACCGCCTCGGTGCCCGAGGCGGTGAACCGGACCTTCTCCACGGACGGAATCGCCTGGCAGAGCCGCTCGGCCAGGGCCACCTCCAAGGGGGTGGGGGTGCCGAACAGGAGACCGTCTGGGGCCGTCCGGCGGACCGCCTCCACCACCGGGTCTGGCGCGTGGCCCAGGATGATGGCGCCGTACCCGCAGACGTAGTCAATGTACCGCCGCCCGTCGGCGTCGAAGAGGGACGAGCCCTTGGCCCGGACCATGAACCGGGGGGCGCCGCCGCCGACGGCGTCGTAGGAGCGGGAGGGCGAGTGGACGCCCCCGCTGGCCACCTTGAGGGCCCGTTGGTAGAGTTCCTCCGAACGGGGGCTTGGCGAAAGAGCGTGCGACACCAGCGATTCCTCCAAGAAAGACGATTGGGCGGACCCCTGCGGGCGGGGAACCAGGGCTGGAGGCCCCAGGGGCTCCCGAGCCGAAGGGGTTCGCCTCCTGGACGGCCGTTCCTGCCCTGGGCGCCCCGGCGGGTAAACTGGGCCGGAGGGTGGCGGTCCAGACCCCCGCTGAGCCCCAACAGCCTGCCACCCCCACCCATGATCCCCGCCGGGACGGGGCCAGGGCCGGGGCGGAGCGCCGGGGAAGCGGCCGGGAGGCGAGGCGGGGAAGGGAGCCAGCCTTCAAGCACGAATGGATCGAAGACAGAGCCCGACCGCCTGGGGCCGGGGCGGCAGACGGGGGGTTGGGCCTGGGTTGGAGCAGGAGGCGACACGGGTGGGCGAGTGGGTCTACCTCAACGGCACCTTTCTTCCCTACGACGAAGCCTGTCTTTCCGTTGAAGACCGGGGATTTCTCTTCGCTGACGGCATCTACGAGGTGATCGCCTTCCAGAGGGGCTGGGCCTTCCGCATGGCGGATCACCTGGAGCGGCTGGAGCGGAGCGCGGCAGCCATCCGCCTGCCCCTGCCCCGGCCCCTGGAGGATCTGGAGGCGGCGGCCAGCGCCCTCATCGCCCGGAACGGCCTGGAAGCCGACGAGGCCATCGTTTACCTCCAGGTGACCCGGGGACCGGCCCGCCGGGAGCATGCCTTCCCCCCTCGGCCGGAGCCGACGGTGCTCATGCTGGCCCGGCGGGTGCAGCCGCTGGATCGGGCCAAGCGGGAGCAGGGCGTGGCCGTCATCACCGTGCCCGACACCCGCTGGCACTGGTGCCACGTGAAGGCCATCGGGCTCCTGCCCAACGTGCTGGCCAAGCAGCAGGCCCTGGAGGCGGGGGCCCACGAGGCCGTTTTCGTGCGGGACGGGCGGGTGACCGAGGCGAGCGCCGCCAACCTCTTCGCCGTCTTCAACGGGGTGCTCTGGACCCACCCGGCCGACCAGTGGATCCTGCCCGGCATCACCCGGAAAGTGGTCCTGGAGCTGGCCGCCCGGCTGGAGGTGCCCGTCCGGGAGGAGGCCTTCTCCGTCGAGCACTTGGCCGAGGCGACGGAGCTCTTCCTGACGGGAACCACCATCCGGGTCCTCCCCGTGGTCACTGTGGACGGGCGGCCCGTCGGCTCTGGCCGTCCCGGCCCCATCACCCGCCGGCTGGAGGAGGCGCTCAACCAGGAGATGGAGCGGCGATGAGCCACCCCGCCATCATCGCCCACCACCTGGCCCGCCTCCAGGCGCCCGCCTGGCGGCCTCGGGCCCAAGCGGCCCGCCTCCTGGCTCCCTATGCGGCCCAGCCGCCCGTTTGGGAGGCCTTGGCCGCCCGGGTGGCTCAAGACCCCAACCTGGCCGTCCGCATCCAGGCCCTGCGGAGCCTGGCCCGCTCGGGCCGGCCCGAAAGCCTCCCCATCCTGGAGGCGGCCGTTGCCTCAGGGCCCGAACCCCTTCAGGAGCACGGGTTGTCGGGCCTGGCCGAGTGGGGGGTGGCCGCGGGTCGGGAAGAGGAGGCCTTCCGGCGGCTCCTGGAGCGGATCGAGTGCTGCGACGACCCGGAGGGCCTCCGGCGCCGGGGGGTGGCCCTCTACGCCCTGGGGGAGCTGGAGGTGGCCGGGGTTGAGGCCACCTTGGACCGGTTCGTCACCGCCCAGGAGCCGGTGGTGGCCGGCGGGGCGTGGAGCAGCCTGGCTTACCAGAAGCGGCGGGAGGTGCTGCCCCAGCTCCTGGAGCGGGTGGCCACCGCCCCAGATGAGTGGACCCACGACCAGGCGCTGAAGACCGTCCGGCTCCTGGCCGATGTGCAGACCCGGTACTACCAGGTTCCCTGGTCCGACGATGCGGGCTGGCTGGCGGGGATGCAGCGGGCCTTCCCCCCGCCCCTCCAGCCCCAGACCCAGGAGCTGGTGGACGGGCTGGTCGCCGCCTGGCAGAGGGAGGATTACCCGGGGGCCGCGGCCCGTTTGGCAGCCCTCGCCGACCGGCTGGTGGCCGCCTTCGGCCGGTATCATGGCCGCTGGAACGGCGCCCCCGATGAGCCCCTGCCCGACGCCTGGCTCTGGGAGACCGACCCCGTCACCTGGGCCCGGTTCCAAATCCTGCGGGCGTGGGCCCATCGACCCCATTTGTTCGCCGGCCGGTGGCGGCGCTGGGCCCAGGAGGAGCTCAGGACCGCGGTCGCCTGCTTCCTCGAGACGACCCGCCGGCTCAATTGGCTCCACCGGGCGTGGACGGGCCAGGCGCCGCCCGAGGCGGCCAGCCCCCTGGGGCACGCGGTCTGGGCCTTGGATGCCGACCAGGAGCGGCCCCCCTACCGGCGCCTCACCCTCCTGAGCCGCCAGGGCCGGGAGGCGCTGCCGGCCCTCCGGGCCTTCCTCGCCGATCCCCTGGCCACCCACGGCCACCTCTGGGCGGCCGAACTCCTGGCCCGGTTGGGCGAGCCTGAGGACCTGGACCGGTTCCTGGCCCTGGCCACCGATCCTTGGGTGGGGGAGGCGGCCCAGGCGGGGGCGGCCGCGTATGGGGCCGCCGCCCTCACCCGGGTGAGCGGGTGGCTCCGCCAGAAGGAGGAGGACGCCTGGCTGGCCGCGGTGGGGGTGGCCAGCCGGATCCCCCTCCCCGAGAGCTGGCTCCTCCTGGGGGAGCGCCTTCCCCAGGCGGAAGGCCCCCGCTTCCACGCCCTGGTGGCCGGGCTGGTCCGGCTGGGGGGAGCGGCGGCGCTGGAGCGCCTCATCGAGGCGGGCCGGACTCTGGACGGGGAGCGGGCCCGGCTCGCCCAGCAGGGCGCGGTCTACCTGGCCCACTGGGAGGAGCTGACCCACCTGCTGCCCGCCGAGTGGGCGGAGGTCCCGCCCCTCGCGCCCCTGCCCGATGCGCCAGCGGTGGGGGTGCACGAGTTCGACGTCTACACCACCCCCGACCAGCCCGACCCGGACCCCTCGGACCCACGCCTGCCCGAGCCGCCCGCCCCTGTCGAGCCCGGCGGGGCCTGAGCGGGCCTGGGCCTCTGACGGGCGGGCCAAGGAAGGACGATGTCTGTGCAGCTCGGTTGCCACCTGAGTGTCAGCAAAGGCTTTGCCAAAGCGGTGGAGCGGGCCCACGAGCTGGGTGCCGATCTCCTCCAGTACTTCCCCAAGAACCCCCGCAGCCACCGGCCCAAGGCGGTGGACCGGGAGGCCATGTTCCGCCAGTCCCGGCGGGCCCGGGAGGAGGGGTTCCTCTCGGTGGCCCATTCGCCCTACGTGACCAACCTGGCCACCCCCGACCCGGACCTGGCGGAGATCACCGTCACCTCCATCGTCAACGACCTGGAGATCGCCGAAGCCTACGGCACCCCCTACGTGGTGGTCCACTGCGGCCGCCACATGGATCAGGGGCGGGAGGCGGGCATCCGGCGGATGGTGGAACTCTTGGACCGGATCCATGAGCGCTACCAGGGTCCCGCCCAGCTCCTCTTGGAGAACACCGCCGGCCAGGGGACCGAGCTGGGCACCCACTTTGAGGAGCTGGCCGAGATCCGCTCCCGGCTGGCCCAGCCTGAGCGGGTGGGGTACTGCATCGACACCTGCCACGCTTTCGCCGCCGGCATCCTGGACTTCGAGGCCTGGGACGAGTTCCTGGCCTTGATCCAGCAAGACGGGTTCCTGGAGTGGGTCAAGGTCTTCCACCTGAACGACAGCCGCTTCCCCCAGGGGAGCCGGCGGGACCGGCATGCCAAGTTGGGCCAGGGGGAGATAGGCCAGGCCAACCTGACCCGCTTCCTCACCGAGCCCCTCTTCCAGAGCATCCCCTTCATCCTGGAGACGCCGGTGGAGGACGAGCTGGAGTACGGCGACGAGATGCGGCTCGCCCGGACCTGGGTGGCCCAGGCCCAGGGCTAGCGCCGCGCCCTGCGGAGCCGGCGCCAGAGCCCCCGGCCGTTGAGGAGCGCGGAGAGAAGCTCATCGGCCACCAGGGCCCAGGCGGCCCCCAGGATGGTAAGGTCCGGCCGGGCGACCAGGACGTGGATGAGCCCCAAGCGGAGGCTGCTGGCGAGCAGGAAGGTGACCAGCGGCGTCCGGGTCTCACCCAGCCCCAGCAGGGCCGCCGTCAGGGTGTGGTTGACGTAGGCGAAGGGGGCCGACAGGGCCAGCACCCGGACCTGGCCCGCAATCTGGGGCTCACCGTAGAGGAGGCCGGCCATCCGGGCGGGTTGCCAGGCCAGCAGGGCCCAACTCGCCAGGCCCACCGCGCCCGCCAGCCCCAGGGCCTGGCCGAGGCGGCGCTGGACGGCGGTCCAGCGCTCCTGGGCCGCCTGGGCGGCCAGGTCGGGCATGAGCACCTGGGTGATGGGCCAGACGGCCACCATGGGCAGGTAGAGGAGGGGCAAGGCCATGCCCGTCAGCTCCCCGTAGAGGATGGTGGCCTCGGCCGCGGCCAGGCCCGCTGCCTGGAGCCGGCGGGGGATGAGGACCGCGTTGATGGTGGCCGTCAGGTTGTTCACCAGTTGGAGGAGGAGCAGGGGGGAGGCGAGCCTCAGGAGGCGGCGGGCCACCGCCAGGGGGCTGGCCCAGAGGAGCCACACCCCACCCGTCCGGGAGGCCGCGGGGAGGGGAACGGGCGGCCAGGAAGGGGGCCCCACCCGGAGGCGCCATGCCAGGGCCAGGAGGCTGACCAGCTCCCCCACCGCGGAGCCGACGACGATGGCCGCCGCCACCGTCCCGTGCCCGAAGGGAAGGGCCATCCAGGCAAGGGCCATCACCGCCCCCACCCGGACCACCTGTTCCACCGTCTGGGTGGCGGCCAGATCGGCCATCATCTGCCGGCCCTGGGCGATGGCCCGGACCACCGTGCCCACGGCCGCGGGCAAGAGCCACAGGGGCAGGACCCGCACCGCCAGCAGGCTCCGCTCGTCGTGGAGGAGGCGCTGGCCGATCCACGGGGTGAGGAGGGCCAGGCCCGCGCCCGTGGCCAGGGTGGCCACCACCGTCAGACCGAGGCCCGTCTGCTCCACCCGCCGGGCCTGGAGCCGGCGGGCCCGGCCCCGGGCGTCGGAGGTCATCTGGGCGACGGGGCCCGGCAGCCCCAGGGTGGCCAGGTGGAGGGCCAGCCGGAAGATGGGAGAGGCCATCTGGAAGATGCCGATGGCCTCCGCGCCCACGAGCCGGACGAGGGCGACCCGATAGAGGGCGCCCAAGCCGCGGGCGAACAGACCGGCGATCCCGAGCCAGATGGCCCCTCGGATCAAGGGTGAGCGCAGCGTGCGACCGCTCCTTCCCGGCGGAGAGAGGCTCTCAGGGAAGGATATCGGCGGGGTCCCCTGGGAAGAACCTCGCCCCAGGGCGGCCGCCGGGGCCCGTCCTCACTCGGAACGGACGGGCTCGAGCCGCTTCACCTGGTAGGACGCTGAACGGCCGTCGCGCATCCGGCCGCTCCGTCGCCCCAACTCGTTCAAGACCCGCCGCAGGTACTCCGGGTCGGACCAAAACCGCCAGGAATCACCCTGCATCCCGATCGCCCCCCTTCCCGTACGGTGGACTCTCCTCACCAAGGTACACGGGGCGGGGGCGGGGGGTGGTAGCTCCAGGGTCCCGGTTCCCTCAGCCGCCGGCCGTCTCCGGCGCCCCGAAGGCGTTGGGGGCGGGGCCGGGGGCGGCGGGTCCCGGGGTGGGCCGGGCGGCCGCTTGGAGATTCTGGCTCTGGAACTGGAGCTGGTACAGCCTCCAGTAGAGGCCCCGCTGGGCCAGGAGCTCCTCGTGGGTGCCCGCCTCCCGGATCCGGCCCCGCTGGAGGACCAGGATCTGGTCGGCCGACTGGATGGTGGAGAGGCGGTGGGCCACCACCAGGGTGGTCCGCCCGGCCATGAGGGTGCGGAGGGCCTCCTGGATCAGCATCTCCGTCTCGGTGTCGATGTTGGCCGTCGCCTCGTCCAGGATGAGGATCCGCGGGTCGGCGGCCAGGGCCCGGGCGAAGGCCAGGAGCTGGCGCTGGCCGGCGGAGAAGGTGGAGCCCCGCTCGCTCACCATCTCCTGGTAGCCGTTGGGGAGGCGTTCGATCCACCGGTCGGCGTGGACCGCGGCGGCCACCCGGCGGACCTCATCGTCGCTCAAGGGCTTGCCCAGGCGGATGTTGTCGGCGATGGTGCCGCTGAAGAGGAAGACATCCTGCAGGACCACGCCCACCTGGGAGCGGAGCTCCCTCTGGGGGATCTCCCGGATGTCGACGCCGTCGATGAGGATCCGCCCCCGCTGCACGTCGTAGAGACGGAGGAGCAGGTTCAGGATGGAGCTTTTGCCCGCCCCCGTGGGGCCCACCAGGGCCACCGTCTGGCCCGGCTCCACGTGGAAGGTGATGTCCTCCAGGACCCAATCCTCATCCCGGTAGGCGAAGAAGACGTGCTCGAAGTCGATCCGGCCCCGGATGGGGCGGACGTGCTTGGGATGGACCGGGTCGGGGATGGCCTCCTGGTTGTCCAAGAGCTCAAAGATCCGCTCGGCCGAGGCCATGGCCGACTGCATGATGTTGTACTTCTCCGTCAGGTCGTTGATGGGCCGGAAGAGCTGCTGCAGGTAGTTGATGAAGGCGTAGAGGATCCCGAAGGAGAGATCCCCCGCCAGGACCCGCACCCCGCCGTACCAGAGGAGGGCGGCGATGCCCAGGGAGGCGATCAGGTCCATCAACGGCCGGAAGATGGCGAAGTAGGTCAGCTCCCGCATGCTGGCCTCGTAGTAGCTCCTGTTGATCCGCTCAAAGGCCCGGGCCTGGCGGGCCTCCTGGTGGAAGGCCTGGACCGTCTTCATCCCCGCCAGGTTCTCGGCGAAGAAGGCGTTGATCCGGGAGAGACGGCTCCGGACCTCCCGGTAGGCCGCCCGGGCCTTCACCCGGAAGACGATGGCCGTGACCACCACCAGGGGCAAGACCGCGAAGCTGATCAAGGCCAGGCCCCGATGCAGGCGGACCATCACCACCATGATCCCCACCAGGATCAAGAGGTCCTGGAAGAGGTTGACCAACACGTTGGTGTACATCTCGTTGAGCTGCTCGGTGTCGTTGGTCACCCGGGTGGTCAGCCGTCCCAAGGGCTGCCGGTCGAAGAAGGCCAGGGGCCGGCCCTGCAGGTGGTGGAAGATCTCCTGGCGCATGTCGAAGATGATCCGCTGGCTCGTCCACTGGAGGACGTAGAGCTGGCCGAAGCGGAGCACGAAGGCGGTCACCTGGAGGCCGAGGAGGATGAGGGCGATGCGGACCACCGCCCGCAGGTGGCCTTCCAGCACCTGGCTCGCCTGGCCCGCCACATACCCCGCCGTCACCTGGGAAAGGTGGTTGTCGATGGCCACGCTCACCAGGTAGGGGCGGGCCAGTTCGGTGACGGTGATGATCAGAAGCATGAGCACACTCAAGAGAATCCACGGCCAGTAGGGGCGGGCGTAGGCCAAAAGGCGCCGCATCAGGCGGGCGTCGTACGCCTTGCCCAGAACCTCGTCCTCGTGAAAGGCCACCCTCACACCTCCTCCAGGCTGGCCTCCAGGAGCTGGCGCTCGTGGAGCCAGGCATAGAAGCCGCCCTGGGCCACCAGCTCCTGGTGGGTGCCCCGCTCGACCACCCGGCCCTCATCCAGGACCAGGATCTGGTCGGCCTGCTGGACGGTGGAGATCCGGTGGGCGATGAGCAGGGTGGTCCGCCCCCGGATCACCTCCCGCAAGCCTTGGAGAATCCGCTCCTCCGTCTGGGTGTCCACCGCCGAGAGGGCGTCGTCCAGGATGAGGATGGGGGGATCCTTGGCCAGGGCCCGGGCGATGGCGATCCGCTGCCGCTGGCCGCCCGAGAGGGTGACACCCCGCTCGCCCACCTCCGTCTCGTACCCTTGGGGCAGGGCGACCACCTCGTCGTGGATTTGGGCGAGACGGGCCGCCGCCTCCAGCCGGCCCGGGGGCGGCTCGGCAAAGGCCAGGCCGATGTTCTTGGCGACGGTGGTGGAGAAGAGGAAGCTCTCCTGAGGCACGTAGCCGATGGACTCCCGGACGGTGGCCAGGGGCAGGTCCAGGATGTCGTGCCCGTCCAGGAAGATGGTCCCCCGGGGCGGATCGTACAGGCGCAAGAGGAGCTGGGCCAGGGTGCTCTTGCCCGAGCCCGTCCGGCCCACCAGGGCCAGGGTCTGGCCCGCCTCCAGCCGGAAGCTGACGTCCTGCAGGGCCGGGGTGGTGCTGCCCGGGTAGGTGAAGGTGAGGTTGCGGACCTCGATGCTTCCCTTCAGACGCCGGACCGGCAGGGGGTTCTCCGCCTCCACCACCTCCGAGCGCTGGGCGAAGAGGGCGTTGAGCCGCTCCATGGAGGCCGAGCCCCGCTGGAGGTGGTTGATGACGAAGCCCATGGCCATCACCGGCCAGACCAGCATCCCTAAGTAGCTGTTGAAGGCGACGAAATCACCCAGGGAGATGGTCCCCCGCAAGACCATGGCCCCGCCGTAGGCCAGCATGAGGACGAAGCTGAGGCCTGAGACAAACTGAACCAGAGGCTGGAAGACGGCGCTCACCCGGACCAGGCGCATTTGGGCCCGCACGTACGCCTCGTTCACCCGGGCGAACTTGGCCTCTTCCGCCGCCTCCTGGGCGAAGGAGCGGATGACCCGGACGCCCCACAGGTTCTCCTGGACCGTGTCCGTCAGCTGGGCGAAGGCCTCCTGCACCCGGCGGAAACGGCGATGGATCTGCCCCCCGAAATGGGTGACCGCCCAGGCCAGGAAGGGGAGGGGGAGGCTGGCCAGCAGGGTGAGCCGCCAGTTGGCCACCAGGAACATGGAGACCAGGGTGGCCACCGAGAGGAAGAGGGAGTCGACGGCCATAACGATGCCCGGTCCCATGGCGTGCCGGATGGCGTGGATGTCGTTGGTGGCGTGGGCCATCAGATCCCCTGTCTTGTGACGGTCGAAGAAGCTGGGGGAGAGGCTCTGGAGGTGCTCGAAGAGGCGCTGACGCAAGGTATAGTCGAGCAGGCGCGCCGTGCCGTTGATGTACATCCTCCAGAAGTACCGGCCCACCGCCACCAAGAGGGCCAGGCCCAAGATGAGGCCCGCGTAGCGGAGGGCCAGGGCCACGGTGAGCTGGCCCGCCTCGTAGGCATCGGCGAAGCGGCCGAGAAGCCGGGGCGTGATCAGCTGAAGGACGTCCACCACCAGGAGCCAGAGGATGCCGAGAGCATACCGGTGCCAGTAGCGACGAAAGAAGGGTCGAAGGGAACGAAAAGCGCGCACCTCTGTCCTCCTTGGTTGGCCGGGGTTGGGCTTGGGGCGGCGAACCCGTGCCCCGGTGGTGATCACCGCCTTGAGGTGGGCGTTCCAGCCCTGGAGCCCTATAATGAACGTGAAGCCCGGTTGATGGACGATTCACGTCCCAGGTTACTCGACCCCCAGGAGGTTTTCAAGGTGGCGGCCCCCATCCCCCTGGCCTCGGTGGAGGCCATCGAAAAAGAGCACACCCTTCTCCTGCGTCCCGCCCCTGGGGAGCCGCTCCGCCTCCTCAGCCTCGACGGGGAGGGGCGGTGGCTCCGGGCCCAAGGCGAGACCTGGTACGCCAAGCGGGGCCTGGACAGCCGGGTTCTCATGAAGGAACGCTCCGGAGGCCGCTGGCAGGCCCGCCGCTTGCCACCCGATGAGGCGGCGGCCCTCCACCACCAGATCCACCGGTGGCTCTCGGGCCTGGCCCAGGTGGCCCCCGCCCAGGGATGGACCGAGCGGGTTCAGCGGTGGGTGGAGGCGGCCGCCGCTTGGACGCCCAGGCGGCTGGCGGCCGAGGCGGATCGGTACCGGCACGTCTACGGCCGCATCCCCATCCTGCCGCCCGATCTGTACAACGCCATCGTCATCCAGGCGACCCGGGGCTGCAGCTACAACCAGTGCTCCTTCTGCACCTTCTACCACGGCATCCCCTTCCGGCCCCTGGCGCCCGAGGAGGTGGAGGCGCAGATCGAGGGCCTCCGGGTTCTGTACGGGAAGGATCTGGAGCGCCACCTGAAGCTCTTCCTGGGGGACGCGAACGCCCTGGTCCTTTCCCAGAAGCGCCTGGAGCAGCTTTGGCAGGTGCTGGAGCGGCACTTCGCCATCGATCCCGACGCCGCCTTCGGCGAGCCCCGGTGGGACGAGCAGGGGCGGCTCCGGGTGGAAGGGGTCTACACCTTCATGGACGCCTTCAACACCCGGCACAAGGCCCCGGCCACCCTGGCGTGGCTGGCCGCCCACGGCCTCCGGCGGGTCTACATCGGCATGGAGAGCGGCAGCGACCGGGTGCTCCGCTTCCTCACCAAGGTGGGGACGGGCCGGGATGTGGTCCAGGCGGTGCGGGCCTTCAAGGCCGCGGGCATCGCGGTCGGGGTGATTCTCCTCGCCGGCGCCGGGGGCCGAGAGCTCCAAGAGGAGCACATCGCCCACACCGCCGCCCGGGTGAACGAGATGGGCCTGGGGCCCGAGGATGCCGTCTTCTTCTCCCCCTTGGTGGTGGAACCGGGCGGCTCCTGGCTGGCCCGGGCCCGCCAGGAAGGGGTCACCCCCCTGGACGCGGAAGAAATAGAGTGGGAAATTCGGGAGATTCGTGCAAGACTCCGCTTCGGGCCGGGGCCGGCACCCCGGATCACCCGGTATGAGCTGAGGGAGTTCATCCACTAGGCCGGCCCCGGGCAGGCTCCCTGGGGTGGGCTCCGGCGGGGTCGGCCAGGGGGGAACGGCAGGTGGCGGTGGCGCCGCGCACACGGGCCGTGGTGCTGGGCTTGGCCCAGCAGCGGTGGGTGAGCCGGTTCATCACCCGGCATGGGCTCCGTCTGGGGGCCCGCCGCTTTGTGGCCGGAGAGCGCCTGGAGGATGGGCTGGCGGTGGTGGCCCGCCTCAACCGGGAAGGGATCGAGGCCACCCTCGATTACTTGGGAGAGTCCGTCCAGGAGGAGGCCCAGGCCCGGGCCGCGGCCCAGGTCTACCTCCAGGTTGTGGAGGCCATCGCGGAGAGGAACCTGAGGAGCCACATCTCCCTCAAGCCCTCCCAGCTGGGGCTGGACCTGGACCGTGAGCTGGCCCTGGAGCTGGTCGGGGCCATCGTGGCGCGGGCCGAGGCCCGGGGGACCTTCGTCCGCCTGGACATGGAGGACTCCAGCCGCACCCAGCGGACCCTAGATCTCTTCGCCGCCCTGCGGCAGCGCTGGGAGAACGTGGGGATCGTCATCCAGGCGGCCTTGCGCCGGAGCGAGGCCGATCTGGAGGCCCTGGCCCGCATGGGGGCCAACGTGCGCCTCTGCAAGGGGGCGTACTTGGAGCCCCCCGAGGTCGCCTTCCCGCGCAAGGAGGACGTGGACGCCAACTACACGAAGCTCCTCCGGGGGTATCTGGCGTCGGGCAACTACCTGGCCGTGGCCACCCACGACGATCGGATGATCGAGGCGGCCAAGAGGGCGGCCGCGGAGCTGGGCATCGGCCGGGACCGGTTCGAGTTCCAGATGCTCTACGGCATCCGCCCTCAAGCCCAGCGACGCCTGGTGGCCGAAGGGTACCGGGTCCGGGTCTACGTTCCCTTCGGAACCGAGTGGTACCCCTACTTCACGCGCCGTCTGGCGGAACGGCCGGCCAACCTGCTCTTCCTTCTGGCCAACCTTGTCCGCCGGTGACGGCCCGTCGGCCAGCGGGCCAGCGCCCGTCAGGAGGTGCCGCCATGAAGGGCGCCGAAGCCCTGATCCCTCTCTTCCCCTTGCGGAAGGTCCTCTTCCCCAAAGGCGGGCTCACCCTCGGGGTCTTCGAGCCCCGGTACCGGGCCATGCTGCGGGATCTGGAGGCGGCGGGGGGCCCCTGGCGGTTCGGCATCGTGCTCATCCAGCGGGGCCGGGAGGTGGGCACCGAGGCGGACCTGCACAGGGTCGGCACCCTGGCCCAGGTGGAACGGCGCCGGGTGGAGGGCGGCATGACCTTCCTCACCATCCGGGGCCTGCGGCGCTTCCAGATCGCGGCCCGGGAGCCGGGCAAGCCGTACCCCCGGGCCTGGGTCACCTTCCTCCCCGAGGAGGATGGGGACCCGCGCCTCTGCGCCGAGCTGGCCAGCCAGGTTCAGGCTTCCTTCCGGGCCTACCTGCGGCACATCCAGCCCCGGGGCTGGCGGCGGGTGATCCCCTCGGAGCCCAGCGATCTGGCCTACCTGGTGGCCCAGGCCCTCCAGTGCCCCCTCTCGGAGAAGCAGGCCTTGCTGGAGGCCCCCACCACCCAGGCCCGGTTGGAACTGGAGGCGGCACTCCTCCGGCGGGAGCGCCGCTTCCTCCTCCGGTACGGTCAGGGAAGCTCGGCCGAGCGGTGGGGCCCCTTTGCCGTCAACTGACAGGCGTTCAGCCGCCGAGGCGGCCGCCCGGCTGCAGCTCGGCCACCTCCAGCCCGTCCACGTCCTTGGCCGCCTCCCGGAGGGCCTGGGGCGTCCCAGTCAGCACGGGGAAGGTGCCCCAGTGGAGGGGGACCACCTTCTTCACCCCCAGGAGCCGGATGGCGTGCGCCGCCTCCCGGGGGCCCATGGTGTAGTGGTCACCGATGGGCAGGCAGGCCACGTCCGGCTGGTAGAGCTCGCCGATGAGGCGCATGTCCCCGAAGAGGGCCGTGTCGCCCGAGTGGTAGAGGCGGAAGCCGTTCTCCAGCTCCACCACGTACCCGACGGCCTCGCCCCCGTAGAGGATCTGATCCCCCTCCTGGATGCCGCAGCTGTGGTCGGCGTGGACCATGGTCACCTTGATGCCGTCCACGTTGACGGTGCCGCCCTTGTTCATGTCGATCACCCGCTGGACGCCTTTGGCGCGAAGCCAGTGCGCGATCTCGAAGATGGCCACCGTCTGGGCGCCGCTCGAGTGGGCCAGGGGGATGGCGTCCTGGATGTGGTCGTTGTGGGCGTGGGTGACCAGGATCAGGTCCAGGCGGCCCACATCCTTCAGCTCTTCCGGGCAGGCCGGGTTGTTCTGGACCCAGGGGTCGATGAGGATCCGCTTGCCGCTGGGACTCTCAAGCAGGACCGTGCCGTGGCCCAGCCAGGTGAGGGCCACACCTTGGGGCAGGTTCACGTGGAGACGCTCCTTTCTCTCGTGTGGTCGTCTGGGAAGGAGCCTCCCCGCGGCTGGTGGAGGTATGGCGGGGCGGCAGGCCTACTCGATCTTACTCGCCCTTGGTGGCGAATCCTTCCAGCGGGCCAGCACCCCCAAGGCGTCCTGCCGGCCCCGCTCCATGGCCGCCTGCAGGGCCTCCCGCTGGCGGAAGCCGAAGGTGCCCGGCGGCTCCAGGGCCTCCCGGGGCCCGATCTCCACCAGCTGGACGTACCGCCGGTGGGGCTCCAGGCCCCCGCCCCGGAGGAGCTCCAGGAGGCGCTGGCGGAACCCCCGGGGCAGGTTGGGGTAGGCTTCCAGGAGGGCGAGGAGCTCGTTGGTCTCCACCGCCCGGCGGAGGTCCCGGTACATCCGCTCTTCCAGGAGGAGGCTGAGGATCCGCTGGGCCACCTCCACCGCTCCGTTGAAGGCGTCGGGGCCCGAGGGGACGGCCGGCCCCTCCTTGGGCCGCAGGGAGATGACCACCACCGTGGCCGCCCCCCGCCGGAGGACGTGGGCCAGGGGCGTGTTGTCCAGGAGCCCCCCGTCCACCAAGGGGGCCCCCTGGAGGTAGCGGCTGGGGAAGAGGATGGGGTAGGAGAGGGAGGCGAGGAGGGCCTCCCGCACGGGGACCGGCGAGCGCTCGTCGAAGACCTTGACCCGGCCCGTCTCCAAGTTGGAGGCAGTGACGAGGAGGCGGGTCCGGCGGTAGTCGGCGAAGGCGCGTCCCGGGGGCAGGAAACGATCGACGGCGGCCCGAAGGAAGCCGTCGGTGTAGACCGAGGGAATCTCTCCCAAGGTCCGCCAGCGGGGCCCGTGCCGGAGGAAGGCGTGGAGGGCGCCCCGCCAGTTGAGGTGCAGGCGGGGGCTCTCGGCGAGCCACGCCGCCGCCTGCTCCCGCACGAAGGCCAGGGGGTCGCCTTGCTTCACCCCCTCGGCCAGCATGGCCGCGACCAGGGCCCCGACGGAGGAGCCGCAGACCAGGTCGGGTGGGGGCAACCGCTCGAGCAGGACCTCCACCGCGCCCACCGCGTACGCGCCTTTGGCGCCACCGCCGCTCAGAACCAGGGCCAGCGGCCGCCGAATCACCGGCTCTCCCTCCTGGGCGGGAGGGGCTGGAGGAAGACTCTGGCAGGAGCATACCATGGCAGACGGCTCGGGACAAGGCGTCCGGGCCGAGCGGAGGCGAGGGTGTTGGCGTTCAAGCTGGACGAGGCATACCAATTCACCATGGAGTTGGCCCGGGAGGCGGGGGCCATCCTCCGGGAACGGTTCGGAACGGCCCTCACCGTCGAGCAGAAAGGGCCGGCCGATCTGGTCACCGAGGCCGACCGCCTCTCGGAGGCACATATACTCCGCCGGATTCGGGAGCGCTACCCGGACCACGACATCCTCGCGGAGGAGTCGGGCCTCCAAGCCCGGTCGGGAGCCTTCCGTTGGATCATCGACCCGCTGGACGGGACCACCAACTTCGCCCGCAGCCTTCCCCTGTTCGGCGTCTCCATCGCTTTGGAGGTGGAGGGGGAGCTGGCCCTGGGGGCCATCTACGATCCGATGGGGGAGGAGCTCTTCAGCGCGGTGAAGGGCCGAGGGGCCTGGCTCAACGGCGAGCCCATCCGGGTGTCGACGGTGGAGCGCCTGGAGGACGGCCTCTTTGCCATGGCCTTTCCCTCCGCCCTGCGGCGGACGCCCATGGCCCAGAAGAGCCTGGCCCAGTTCGCGGTCTTCTCCCAGCGGAGCCTGGGGGTGCGGCGGCTGGGGACGGCCGTCTTGGAACTGGCCTACGTGGCCGCCGGCCGCCTGGACGGCTACTGGGGGCTGGAGCTCAACGCCTGGGACATGGCGGCGGGGGTGCTGGTGGTCCAGGAGGCGGGCGGCCAGGTGAGCGGGCTGGACGGGAGCCCCTTCCGGCTTGACGGGCGCCAGATCCTGGCCAGCAACGGGCGGCTGCACCCGACCATGGTCCACAGGCTGGCCGAGGCCGGCGCCAGGGATGGCGCCGCGCTGCCGGGCCAGGAGGAGGGCCGCCCGTGAGCGGGTCCGGGCGCGGGGTGGGGGCCTCGCCCCGCCCCGGCCGGCCGGTGGCCGTCGTCACCGGGGCGTCGGGGACCATCGGCGGGGCCATCGCCCGCCGCCTGGCCCGGGAGGGCTACGATCTGGTGGTGGGCGCCTTCCGGAACGGGGCGGCGTTGGAGGGCCTGGCGGCCGAGGCGGCCCGGTGGGGGGCCCGGACCCGCCCCTTCATCGGGGATCTGGCCGACCCGGAGGCGAGCCGCTCCCTGGTGGGCGAGGCCTTGGGCGGTTTCGGCCGGGTGGACGTCCTGGTCCACGCGGCGGGGGACGCCCTCTACGCCCCCCTCCTGGACACGGAGGTGGAGGCGTGGGACCGGCTCATGGCCGTCCACCTGCGGGCCGCCTACCTTCTGGCCCGGCGGGCCCTGCCCGCCATGCTGGAGGCGGGCTGGGGCCGGATCGTCTTCATCAGCTCGGTGTGGGGCTTGCGGGGAGCGGCCGGCGAGGTGGCCTACTCCGCGGCCAAGGCGGGCCTGGTGGGGCTCACCCGGGCCTTGGGCCAGGAGGTGGCCCGCTCCGGCGTCACCGTCAACGCCGTCGCCCCCGGCTTCATTCAGACCGCCCAGACAGCCCACCTGAGTCCTGAGGAGGTGGCCGCCCTGGAGGAGGCTATCCCCATGGGGCGGGCGGGCCGCCCCGAGGAGGTGGCGGCCACCGTCGCCTTCCTCGTCTCCCCCGAGGCCGCCTACCTGACGGGTCAGGTGATCGCCCCGGCGGGCGGCTGGGACCTGGCTTAGGCCGCCGCCCGGGGGTCGAACCGCTTGAGCAGGACCGAGTTGGTCACCACCGAGACGGAGCTGAAGGCCATGGCCGCCCCGGCCAGGATGGGGCTGAGGAAGCCCAGGGCCGCCAGGGGGATCCCCAGGGAGTTGTAGATCAGGGCCCAGAAGAGGTTCTGGCGGATCTTCCGCATGGTCTGGCGGCTCAGCCGGATGGCGGCCGCGATCCCCATGAGATCGCCGCTCATCAGGGTGATGTCCGCCGTCTCCAGGGCCACGTCCGTTCCCGTGCCGACGGCGATCCCGACGTCGGCCGCGGCCAGCGCGGGCGCATCGTTGATGCCGTCGCCCACCATGGCCACCCGGAGCCCCCGGGCCTTCAACGCCTGAACTTGGCTCGCCTTCTGGTCGGGCAGGACCTCCGCCAGGACATGATCGGGTTCAATGCCCACCTGGGCGGCAATGGATCGGGCGGTCCGGACGTTGTCGCCGGTGAGCATCCAGATCTCCAGGCCCATGGCCCGCAGGGCGCCGATGGCCTGGGCCGCCCCCGGCTTCACCTGGTCGGCGACGGCCACCAGGCCGGCCGCCTGACCGTCGACGGCGACCAGCATCGCGGTCTGTCCCGCCGCCTCCAGGGCCTCCTGGGCCTGGTGGAGGGCGGCGGTTGCGATGCCGGCCTCCGCCATCAGCCGCTGGGTCCCCACCAGCACCTGGCGGCCTTCCACCCGGGCCCGGACGCCCCGCCCGGGAAGGGCCTCGAAGGCCTCCGGCTCGGCGAGAGGAAGCTGGCGGGCCTCCGCCCCGGCCAGGATGGCCGACGCCAGAGGATGCTCGGACCGCCGTTCGGCCGAGGCGACCACCCGCAGGAGCTCCTCCTCCGTCCACCCGGGCAGGGGGACCACCTGGGTGAGGTGGGGTTCGCCGGTGGTGATGGTCCCCGTCTTGTCCAGCACGATCGCATCCAGCCGGTGGGCCGCCTCCAGGTGCTCGCCCCCCTTGAAGAGGATGCCGTGCTCCGCGCCCAGGCCCGTCCCCACCATGATGGCCGTGGGGGTGGCCAGGCCCAGCGCACAGGGGCAGGAGATGACCAGGACGGCCGTCATGGCCAGGATGGAGGCGGTCAGGTCGCCGGTGGTGAGGTACCAGCCGGCGAAGGCGAGGAGGCTCAAGCCCACCACCGCGGGCACGAAGACCTGGGAGACCCGATCGGCCAGGCGCTGGATGGGCGCCTTGGAGGCCTGGGCCTCCTCCACGATCCGGATGATCTGGGCCAGGGTGGTGCCCGCGCCCACCCGGGTCGCCTCGAAGGTGAAGCTCCCCTGCTTGTTGATGGTCCCCCCCACCACCTCATCGCCGGGACCCTTGTCCACCGGGAGGCTCTCGCCCGTCAGCATGGATTCGTCCACGGACGAGTGGCCCTCCACCACCCGGCCGTCCACGGGAACCCGCTCGCCGGGCCGGACCACCACCCGGTCGCCCACCTGGACCTGATCGATGGGGAGCTCGAGGGTCTCACCGTCGCGGATCACCCGGGCCGTCCGGGGCTGAAGCCCCATCAGCTTCCGGATGGCCTCGGAGGTCTGGCCCTTGGCCCGGGCCTCCAGGAGCTTGCCCAGGAGAACCAAGGTGATCAGCACCGCGCTGGTCTCAAAGTAGTAGCCGGGGATGCCCAGCTCCGGCCAGAGGAGGGCGGCCAGGCTGTAGCCATAGGCGGCGGAGGTGCCCAGGGCGACCAGGACTGACATGTTGGCGTTCCGGCCCCGCAGGTTGACGTACGCATCCTTGTAAAACTGCCAGCCGGCGCCGAACTGGACGGGGGTGGCCAGGAGGAACTGGACCCACCCGTTGTTCAGGAGCTGGCTGAGCCCGCCCCCGACGCCGGCCATGTGGAGGATCATGCCGAGGAGGAGGGGCGCGGAGAAGAGGGCCGCCAGGCCAAAAGCCCGCTGCTGGCGGCGGATTTCCTGCTCCCGGGCGGCCTTCTCAGCATCGGAGGCCTCAGGGGCCCCGTCGGCCAGGGGGTAGGCCTGGTAGCCGGCCGCCTCCACAGCCTTCCGGAGGTCGTCCACCCCCAGCTGGGTCGGATCGAAGGTGACCGTCGCCTGCTCCGTGGCCAGATTGACCGTCGCGGTGATGACGCCGGGCAGCCGGGCCAGAGCCCGCTCCACCCGGGCCGAGCAGTTGGCGCAGGTCATGCCGACGATGCCCAGGCGGGCCCGGGCGCCCTGGTCCACCGCCTGACTGGACGCTGCCATGGCTCAGCCACTCCCTTAGCGCATAGATACCCTACATGGGTACCCCATCTACACTCCCAGTCTAAAAAAGGTGAGGACGCCTGTCAAGCACGGCCGATCGGTCACCGGGAGCCTTTGGCCCGCCAACGGGAGCCGACGCCTTGACCCTTGGCCCACCCCGACATATACTGCTCCAAAAGGTCAAGGAAGGTCAGGAGGGTGGGGCCATGGAGCGGGACGGAGAACTTCTGGATGCTTACTCCCAAGCGGTGATCCACGCCACCGAGGTGGCCGGGCCGGCCGTGGTCCAGGTGCGGACCCGGCAGGCGCCGTCGGCCTTCTTCGGGCTGATGCCGCCCCGCCAGGGTCTGGGTTCCGGGGTGGTCATTGATGGAGCCCGGGGGCGGATCATCACCAACAGCCACGTGGTGGCCGGTTCCGAAGGGGTGGAGGTGGGCCTGCAGGACGGGCGGCGGGGCCGGGCCCGGGTGATCGCCTCCGATCCTGCCCGGGACCTGGCCCTCTTGGAGACGGACCTCCGTCCCCTCCAGGCGGCGGAGCTCAGCCCCCACCCGCCCCGGGTCGGCCAGCTGGTGGTGGCCATCGGCAATCCCTTGGGCTTGGAGTCGACGGTGACTGCCGGCGTGATCTCAGCCATCGGGCGGGCTCTGGTCTCCCCCCTGGGGGAGATGACGGACCTGATCCAGACCGACGCCTCCATCAACCCGGGCAACAGCGGTGGGCCCCTGGTGGACGGGGCCGGACGGGTGGTGGGCATCAACACGGCGGTCATCTCCGGGGCCCAGGGCATCGGTTTCGCCATCCCGGCCGAGGCGGTCCGCCGCTTCCTCGCCGAAGTGGACGGGAGCGAGGTCCGGCCCTTGGGCCAGCGGGACCGGCTCTACCTGGGCCTGAGCGGCATCCCCCAGATGCTGGAGGACGGCCGCATGGGCCTGCTCGTCCTGGAGGTCTTCCCGGGCTCCCCGGCGGCCGCCGGGGGCCTGCAGCCCTTGGACGTCATCCTCTCCGTCAACGGCCAGCCTGTGGCCAGCCCTGACGAGATCCGGGCCGCCCTCCGGCGGGCAGGACGCCGTCCCGTCTGGGTGGAAGCTTTGCGACAGGGGAGAAGGTTAAGGGTGCGGATCACGCCCGCGATCGTGCGGGGGCCGGCATGAGGCCTGAGGAGGATGGCATGGCGGCGAAGAGCCGGTTCTTCATGGATCCCGTCCACGGCTTCATCGTGCTGTCGGACGAGCTGATGCTCCAGCTGGTGGACACCGCCGAGTTTCAGCGGCTGCGCCGGATCCGGCAGTTGGGGGCCTCCTTCGGCACCTACCACGGGGCGGAGCATACCCGCTTCGGCCACTCCCTGGGTGCGCTCCACCTCCTGGAGCGGGCCCTGGCCTCCCTCGCCCAGCAAGGGGTCCGGCTGGCGCCTGACGAGGCCCGGCTCCTGCGGGCCGCGGTCCTCCTTCACGATGTGGGGCACGGCCCCTTCTCCCACGCGCTGGAAGGGCTGATCACGCCCGGGCTCTCCCATGAGCGGTGGGGGGCAGCCATCATCACCTGGCCCGGCAGCCAGGTCCATCAGGTTCTGGCCGCGTGGGATCCCCAGCTCCCCCACCAGGTGGCCAGCCTCCTTTTGGGGCAGGACGCCGCCTTGCCGCCCTGGGCCCGGGCCCTGCTCAGCAGCCAGTTGGACGTAGACCGGATGGACTACCTCCTCCGGGATGCCCACTTCACCGGCAGCCGCTACGGGCTCTTCGACCTGGACCAGCTCATCCGGCTCCTCCAGGTGCAGGACGGCGAGCTGGTCATCGGTCCCGACGGGCGGGAGGCGGTGGAGGAGTACGTCCTCGGCCGGTTCTTTATGTACCGCCGGGTGTATCTCCACCGGACCACCCGGGGCCACGAGCTCCTGCTCCACCAGGCCTGGCGGCGGGCCCGGGAGCTGGCGGCGGCCGGCCGGGGGGAGCCCAGCCGGTTGGCCTTCTGGCTGGCGTGGGAACCCGGCCGGGAGCCGGACGCTGAGGCGATCCGAGCCTACCTGAACCTGGACGACAGCGACCTCTGGTATGCGCTCAAGGGGTGGCGGGCCGATCCCGACCCAATCCTGGCCGATCTGGCGGGCCGGTTTCTGGACCGGCGCCTCCTCAAGCCCCTCTTCCGGGAGCCGGTGCCCCACCTGCCCGCAGGGTTTTTGGAGGCCGCCTCCGAACGGGTACGCCAGTCGGGGTGGGATCCGGCCCACTACCTGGTGGTCGACCGGGTGCAGAGCATCGCCTACGATCCCTACGGCCCGCAGCCGGGCCGGGCGCCCATCACCGTCGCCGGGCCCGAGGGCCCCGTGGAGCTGAGTCAGCTCTCCACCCTGGTCGCCGCCGCGGCCGAGCTGGCCAGGCCGGCCTTCCAGGTCTACGTGCCAGCGGAGGTGCGGCCGGAGCTCCAAGCCCTGATGAGGGATCTCGGGGAAGCGGAGGGGCAACGAGGGTGAACTCGGCATTGACCCAAGGGACCACCGGGCCTGCGGCCGTCTGCCTGGGTGAGCTGCTCATCGACATGGTGCCGGAGCCGGCGGGCGTTCCCCTGGAGGAGGTGGCCGCCTTCCGGCCCGCGGTGGGCGGCGCGCCGGCCAACGTGGCCGTCGGCTTGGCCCGGCTGGGCCATCCCAGCCGATTCGTGGGGAAGGTGGGGGAGGATGGGTTCGGCCGGCGGGCCATCCAGGTGCTGGCCGAGGCCGGCGTCCAGGTGGACCAGATCCGCACCACGGCCCAGGCCCGCACGCCCCTGGCCTTTGTCAGCCTCAGCCCCACGGGGGAGCGGGAGTTCCTCTTCTACCGGGAGCCGGGCGCCGACAGCCTGCTCACGGGGGAGGAGCTGGACCGGGCCAGCCTGGAGCGGGCCCCCATCTTCCACCTCGGTTCCATCAGCCTCATCCACGAGCCCTCCCGGACGGCCACCCTCACCGCGTTGCGGTGGGCCCACGAGGGGGGCGCGCTCATCTCCTACGACCCCAATCTTCGGGCGCCTCTCTGGCCCAGCCTCGCCGAGGCCCACCGGCGCCTGCGGGAGCCCTTGGACCGGACCCACATCCTCAAGGCGAGCATCGAGGAGCTGGCCTTCCTGGTGGCGCCAGCCCCTGACGGGGCGATCCTCGCCCGGCCTCTGGAGCCCTCCGACGGGGAGGCGGCTTCGGCCCAGCTGATGGAGGCGTATCCCAACCTGGTGGCGGTGGTGGTCACCTTCGGGGGGCGGGGCGCCGCGGTGCGGACCCGGTGGGGCTGGAGCTTCGTGCCGCCCTTCCGGGTGCCGGTGCGGGACACCACCGGCGCGGGGGATGGGCTGGTGGCCGGCCTGCTCCACTGGATCTGGCGGGTGGCCCGGCGGGAAGGTCGCTCGCCCCGGGAGATGGCAGCCGCCTTGGACCGGGATCGGTGGTACGGCGCGGTCCGCTTCGGTCAAGGGGTGAGCGCGGTGACCATCACTCGTCTGGGGGTCATCCCGGCCCTGCCCACCTTGCAGGAGCTGGCCGCCTTCCTCGCGGCCCAAGGCGAAATGGAGCTCCTCTGATGGGGAGCTCCTACAGGACGATCTTCAGGACCAAGCCGGCCAGGGCCAGCACGCCCAAGCCGATGAGGAAGTACCGCCAGTTGATCTGATCGGTCATGGCTCCATCTCCTCCCAGAAGGCCTGCCAGCGGTCGAGGGCTTCGGCCAGCCGTTCAGTGGACGCGGCGTAGGAGAGGCGCAGGTACCCTTCGGTCCCGAAGGCGGTGCCCGGGACGGTGGCCGTCGCCGCCCCTTCCAGCAAGAGCTCGGCCAGCTGCTGGCTGCTCTGGATCACCTGGCCCCGCCACGTCCGGCCGAAGAGGCCCGAGACCTTAGGGAAAAGATAGAAGGCGCCCTGGGGCGTCGGGCAGCTGAGGCCAGGCAGCCGGCGCAGTCCCGCCAGCAGCAGGTCCCGCCGCTCCCGGAAGGTGCGGACCATCGTCTCGACACTGGCCTGGGAACCCTGGAGGGCCTCGATGGCGGCTACCTGGGCGAAGGTGGTGGCGTTGGAGGTGGCGTGGCTCTGGAGGGTGGTCATGGCGGCCACCAGGGGCTGAGGCCCTGCCGCGTAGCCCAACCGCCAGCCCGTCATGGCGTAGGCCTTGGAAAAGCCGTTGATCACCACCGCCCGCTCCTGGAGCTCAGGCTTGAGGCGGAGGAGGCTCTCGTTCCGGGCGCCGTCGTAGACGAAGGGCTCGTAGATCTCATCGGAGATGACCCAGCAGCCGGGGGCCTCCGCCAGGACCTCCCCCAGGGCGGCCAGCTCCTCGGGGGTGTAGACGGCCCCCGTGGGGTTGTGGGGCGAGTTGAGGATGAGCACCCGGGCCCCCTGAACGGCCTCGGACAGCACCTCGGGGCGGAGCTTGAAGCCGTCTTCCTCCCGGGTGGGGAGGATGACGGGCTCCGCATCGACCAAGCTCGCTTGATCGGCGTAGCTCACCCAGTAGGGGGCGGGGATGAGCACCCGATCGCCTGGGTTGCAGAGGGCTTGCAGGGCCAGGAAGATGGCGTGCTTGGCTCCAACGGTGACCAGCACGTTCTCGGCCCTGTAGGGGAGGCCGTTGACCCGGGCCAGCTTCTCCGCGATGGCCTCCCGCAGCTCGGGCAGGCCGGCGGCCGGGGTGTACTTGGTCCGGCCCGCGGCCAGAGCCCGGACCGCCGCCTCTTTGATGGCTTCGGGGGTGTCGGCGTCCGGCTCGCCCACGCTCAGGTCGATCACATCCACACCCCGGGCTTTCAACACCCGGGCCCGGGCCCCCATGGCCAGGGTGGGGGAGGGTTGGATCCGGTCGAGGCGGCGAGCCAGTTCCACCGTGGATGCTCCTTTCGTCCGGCTGACCCCAGGCCCGGCGGCTTCTCCTGCACAGGCCCGTCGCCGGGCTCGATCCCGAGGGCAGGCTTAGAATCGGATGGAAAGCTCGGCGCGGACTCGGGCGGAGGCGAGATCCAGCTGGGTCAGTCCGGCGGCCAGGTCGATCTGGACCGCGCCCACATGGAACCCGGCGCCGACGGTGGTCATGATGGTCCGCCCGGGATCCAGCTGCTGGCCGGCCCGCAGGACCACCGACCCCTGCTTGTTGGCAGCCCATTCGCCCCCGTAGCTCAGAGTTCCTTCCGTGGACAGGTCGGCTCTGAGGGCGACGGGCCACCCTTCCGGGTGGTAGGCCAGGCCGATCCGGCTCTCGGCCGGATCCAGCTCCTCCGGCCGCTCCAGGCTGGACCAGACCCGCCGCAGGACCGCCCCGATGCGGAGCTCGGGGGTGGGCTCCGCGAGCACTCCTAGGTCCAGAACCTCTCCCTGGCGGCCTTCCACCAAGGTCTGGGAAACGGTGACGTACTCCCGCTCCGTTAGCCGGCGCAAGGTGAGGCCCACCGCCAGGCGCCGCCACCCCACCGGCGGTTCCACCGCCTGGCCGCCGCCAATGGCCCACCAGTCGAGCCCGCGCACGTTGGCCGGCTGCGGGCCGCCCGGCTGGGTCTCGGCTTGGAAGGCGGCGCCCAGGGCTACCTGGCCGATGCGGATGCCGGCGAAGGTCTCGATGGTCGCCTCATGGGTCTGGGGCGCGCCCGCTTCGAACTGCTCCAGGACGTCCCGGAGCCGGGCCCAGCCCAGCCCCCCCAACCCCACGGAGATCTCGTTGGCGGGAACGGCCAAACCGGCGGGATTCCAGTAGAGGGCATGGAAACCTTCGGCCGCCGCGGTGTAGGCGTTGCCCATCCCCAGGGCCCGGGCGGTGATGGCGGCTGGCTCCGCGGCCGCCCGGGACCAAGGGAGGAGGCCGATCACCAAAAGGATGATGCTCAGGAAGCGAAGGTGTGGTGCTGATTCGGCTCCGAACCGGCGGGCGGCGTGCCGTGCGGCCGGTGTGGCGACTGGTGCTGCCAAGACGGTTGCTCCCCCTGTCCCGACCCCGCCGCCCATTCTACCAACCCCGCCAGAGGCGGACAAGACAGGCTCCCCCACAGCTCAGGGCCCTGACGAGCCCTCCAGCCGGTGCTCGAAGAGGGTGAAGGCGGCCAGGGTCTTGGCATCCCGGACCTCGCCCCGGCGGATCATGGCCCGGAAGGTGTCCAGGGAGACCCACTCGACGGCGTCGATCACCTCGCCGGGATCCCGGCGGGTTTGGCCCGGGGTGAGGGAGCGAGCCAGGAAGAAGGACATCAGCTCGGTGCTGTAGCCTGGTGCCAGGAAGAGCTCCCCCAACGGTTCCAGTTCGCCGGCCACCACGCCCGCCTCCTCCTCTAGCTCGCGCCGGGCGCAGACGTCGGGCGGCTCGCCTGGTTCCAGGGTGCCGGCGGGGATCTCCCAGAGGGGCTGGTTGGCCCCCGGCCGGAACTGGCGGATCAGGCAGAGGCGGTCGTCCTGCACGGCCAGGATGCCTACCGCGCCCGGGTGCTCGAGAACGGTGTAGGTCCGGGTCTGGCCGTCCACGGTGAAGGTCCGCTCTTCCAAGTGGAAGGGCGCGCTCATAGGTCCTCCTCCTTCGACGCTGAGGTGGCCGGAGGCCCCGAGAGCCGCGAGGGCCGGAGGGTCTTGGTCTCCGGTGGGGAATCTGGACTCTGGATGCTCCGGCGTCCATCCCGAGTCTATCACGCTGCCACTTCCGGCAGGGGAGGAGAAACGGTGTCGCAAAGAACTGTTTCCATCTTGGTCTACGCCCCGGCCTCGGCGCCTCTTTACCGGACCTTTCCTGAGGAGCTCTTCCGCCAGCGTCAGGCGGAGCTGGGGGTCCGAATCACCCTGGCCCGCAGTTACGACGAGGTCCGGGAGGCCATTGCCGAGGCCGACGTCTACTTCGGCTCCCGGCTCCAGCCCGAGGAGTTCCGCCGGGCCCGCCGCCTCCGGTGGATCCACGTGCCCTCGGCCGGGATCGAGAAGCTCCTCCACCCGGACCTGGTGGCAAGTGACTGCCTCCTGACCAACAGCCGCGGGTGCATGGCCGATGCCGTGGCCGACCACACCCTGGGCGCCATCATCTACTTCGCCCGGGGCTTCGACCTGGCGGTGGCGGGCCAGCAGGCCCGGCGGTGGGAGCCGGTGGCCCAACGGCGCATGCCCATGGAGCTGGCCGACCTCTCGGTGGGCCTGGTGGGCTTCGGTGAGATCGGGCGTGCCCTGGCCACCCGCTGTAAAGCCTTGGGGATGAGGGTCTTCGCCATGCGGCGGCAGAAGGGGGTCAACCCCTGCCCCGACCTGGTGGAAGCTATGTGGGGTCCCGACGATCTGGACCGGCTCATCGACGCGTCCACCTTTGTGGTGCTGGCGGTGCCCGTCGTCTCGGATACCCACCACCTGATCGGCGAGCGGGAGCTGAAGCGGATGGGGCCCGGGCGGTTCCTCATCAACGTGGGTCGGGGCCAGCTGGTGGATGAGGCGGCCCTCCTCCGGGCCCTCCGGGAAGGGTGGATCGGCGGGGCGGCCCTGGACGTCTTCGAGCAAGAGCCCTTGCCGCCCGAAAGCCCCCTCTGGGGCCAGCCCAACCTGCTCATCACCCCCCACATCGCGGGCCAGACCCCCCGCTACTGGGAGCGGGTGGTGCATCTCTTCTTCCGGAATCTGGAGCGCTTCCTGGCGGGGGAGCCTCTGGAGCGGCTGGTGGACAAGAAGCGGGGCTACTAGGCTGACTGGAGAGCGTCGGGGAAGACGGAGCGAGGAGGGACGTCCGTGCCCGAACTCAGGGAGGATCCATGGACGGGACGATGGGTGCTGATCGCGGCCGAGCGGAGCCAGCGCCCCCATGATGGGGGCTCCCGGGCCCATGCGGCCTGGACCCGGTCCAGCGCCCCACAAGCGGCAGGCCGCTCCTGCCCCTTCTGCCCGGGGCACGAAGAGAAGACACCGCCCGAGACCTTCCGGGCCGGCGCGGCCGACCTGGAGCGGCTGGAGGGTTCCGCCGACGTGGGCGCCGAACCGCCGGGCGAGGGCCCCTGGCAGGTCCGGGTGGTGCCCAACCTGTACCCCATGGTCCGCTCCGAGGTGGGGCCTGAGCCGCTGAGCTGGGGCGGCCGGGCCCGGGTGCCCGCCTTCGGCATGCACGAGGTGATCATCGAAACCCCGGAGCACCAGACGCCTTTCCAGCAGCTTTCTTTGGAGGACCGCCGCCTCATCCTGGCGGTCCTCCGGCAGCGGCTGGCCGCCCATTACCAGGACAAGCGCCTGGAACAGGTGATCCTCTTCAAGAACTGGGGGAAGGAAGCGGGGGCGTCCCTCGAGCACCCTCACGGCCAGCTGGTCGCCCTCCCCTGGGTGCCCCCGGCCATCCGGCGGGAGCTGGTCCGTTCCCGGGAGCACCACCGGGAGACGGGCCGGTGCCTCCTCTGCACCATCGTGGAAGAGGAGCTGGAGGACGGCAGCCGGGTGGTGGCCGCCGACGAGGCGATGGTCCTCCTGGCCCCCTTCGCCTCCGGCTCCCCTTACGAGGTCTGGCTGGTGCCCCGGCGGCACGGCGCCCGCTTCGAGGCGTCCAGCGAGGCGGAGCGGGAGGCCCTGGCCCGCTGGCTGGGCTGGCTCCTGGAGCGGGTGGAGGGGCTCCTGGGTCCCGTGGCCTACAACTGGGTCCTCCACACGGCCCCTCGGGTGGGGCGGGGCTTCCTGGAAGGGGAGGCGCTGGAGCAGGGGTACCACTGGCACCTGGAGTTCCGCCCCCGGGTGAGCACGCCGGCCGGCTTCGAGTGGGGCGCGGGGGTGGACGTCAACGTGGTCGCGCCCGAGCAGGCGGCCGCATGGCTCCGGGAGACGGCCAAGGAGGCAGGCATGGGCGCGCGTCCAGCCCCGCCCCCAGCGCGTTGACGCTCTGGGGGGCGCGTGCTAGGATGGTGGCGATCTGTGGACCTGTGCCGTGAAGCTCTTATCGAGAGTGGTGGAGGGACGGGCCCGATGAAACCCGGCAACCAGCCGCGCCTGTGCGGTCCGGTGCCAACTCCCGCAGGCCACCACCTGGCCTGGCAGATGAGGGCGACCCATGCCTCCTTTCCGGGCGCCGGAACGGAGGGTTTTTTCGTCCCCGAGCCAGCACGGCGCATCCAAGGAGGCAACGACGAACCCCATGGGTGAGAGCAGGCGTCGATTCTTCACCTCCGAGTCGGTGACGGAGGGTCATCCCGACAAGCTGTGCGACCAGGTTTCCGATGCCGTCCTCGATGCCATTCTGGCCCAGGATCCCGAGGCGCGCGTCGCCTGCGAGGTGAGCGTGACCACCGGGCTCCTGCTGGTGATGGGCGAGATCTCCACCTCCTGCTATGTGGATATTCCCACCATCGCCCGGGAGACGGTCCGCTCCATCGGCTACGACCGGGCCAAGTACGGTTTCGATGCCGAAACCTGTGCCGTTCTCAATTCTATTCAGGAACAGTCGCCCGATATCGCGGTGGGCGTGGGCCGCTCCCTGGAGGCCCGCCAGGCGAGCCACGACCCCTACGACGCCATCGGCGCCGGCGACCAGGGGATGATGTTTGGGTACGCGTGCGATGAGACGGAGGAGCTGATGCCCGCCCCCATCGCACTCGCCCACAGCCTGGCCCGGCGGCTGGCCCAGGTGCGCAAGGACGGCACCCTCCCTTACCTCCGGCCCGACGGCAAGACCCAGGTGACCGTCGAGTACGAGGACGACCGGCCGGTCCGGGTGGAGACCATCGTCGTCTCGGCCCAGCACAGCCCCGACATCTCCCAGAAGGAGCTGGCCGAGGACATCATCGAGCATGTGGTCCAGGCGGTGATCCCGGCCGATCTCATGGATGAGAAGACCAAGATCCTGGTCAACCCCACGGGGCGCTTTGTGGTGGGCGGGCCCCAGGGGGATACGGGGCTGACGGGCCGGAAGATCATCGTGGACACCTACGGCGGGATGGCCCGGCACGGCGGCGGCGCCTTCTCGGGCAAAGACCCCACCAAGGTGGACCGGTCCGCCTCCTACGCCGCCCGCTACGTGGCCAAGAACATGGTGGCCGCGGGTCTGGCCCGGCGCCTGGAGCTGTGGATCTCCTACGCCATCGGCGTGGCCCGGCCCCTGGCCATCGGCGTGGACAGCTTTGGCACGGGCACGCTGCCCGATGAAGAGCTGGCCCGGCTGGCCGCCCAGGTCTTCGACTTCCGGCCGGCGGCCATCATCGAGCGGCTCCAGCTCCGCCGGCCCATCTACCGCCAGGTCGCGGCGTACGGCCACTTCGGCCGGCCCGATCTGGACCTGCCCTGGGAGCGGCTGGACCTGGTGCCCGAGCTCCGCTGACCGGCCGGCGGCCGGCCCAGGTTCGAGGCGCGGGCGCTGGAGCGGGCGCCGGCCAGGCAGGCTGGGCTGGAGGTGACCTCATCCTGCGACGCGAAGCGGTCTTTCACCGTCCCGAGCCTCCCTGGGCCTACGCCGGTCCCAACCGGTCCTTGGTGGTGCGGGTGCGGGTGGGCCGGGGGGATGTGGAACGGGTCCGGATCGTCTACCGGGACCGGTACGCCCCGCCCAGCGCCAACCGGGTGGCCCCCATGGCGCGGGTGGGGCGGGACGAGCTCTTCGATTACTATGAGGCGGAGCTCACCCTGGACCCGCCCCGCTACCGGTACCTCTTCGCCTTGGAGGGTCCCGAGGGAACCCTTTGGTACGGCGAGGGAGGCCTGGCGCCCGACCCGCCCGAGGACGGGCCTTTCGAGGTGCCCTACCTCTTCGCCGAGGACCGGTTCCAGGTGCCCGACTGGTGGCAGGACGGGATCATCTACCAGGTGATGCCCGACCGGTTCTGGGGGCCCGCCCGGCCGCCGGCGGGGGAGGGGTGGCTCCGTTGGGATGAGCTCCCCAGCCAGAGCGGCCGCTATCCGGGGACCTTGCGGGGGATCCGCGAACGCCTCGACCACCTGGAGGAGCTGGGCGCGACCATCCTCTATTTGAACCCTATCTTCCTCTCCTCGGCGTATCATGGCTACGAGACGACGGACTACTACCAGGTCGACCCTCGCCTGGGGAGCTTGGAGGACCTGCAGGCGCTGGTCGAGGCCGCGCACCAACGGGGCATCCGGGTGATCCTCGACGGGGTCTTCAACCATACGGGGCCGGAGTTTTTCGCCTTCCAGGACCTCCTGGAGAAGGGGGCGGCCTCCCGCTACCGGGACTGGTTCTTCGTGCACCGCTTTCCCGTCCAGATGGAGCCTGAGCCCACCTACGAGACCTGGGCCTCGGTGGCCCGCATGCCCAAACTCCGGACCAGCCACCCCGAGGTCCAGCGGTACTTCACCGAGGTGGGTCGTTACTGGATCCGGGAGGCGGGCATCGACGGCTGGCGGCTGGACGTGGCCAACGAGGTGGACCTCCGGTTCTGGCAGGTCTTCCGGCAGGGGGTCTTGGAGGAGCGGCCCGATGCGGTCCTGCTGGGAGAGATCTGGCACGACCCCCTCCCCTGGCTGCGGGGGGATGCGTTCCACTCGGTCACCTTCTACCCCTTCTGGCGGGCGTGCCTGGATCTGTTCGCCCGCCGCCGGATCGGGGTGGACCGCTTCGACGCGCGGTTGACCCGGAGCCGCCTCTCCCTGCCCGAACCGGTCCACCAGGCGCTGGTCACCCTCTTGGGGAGCCACGATACGGCCCGGTTCGGGGAGCTGGCAGGCGATGGCACCAGCCACCGGCTGGCCGTCCTCTTCCAGATGACCTCTCCGGGCGTTCCCCTGGTGTATTATGGGGACGAAATCGGCCTGCGAGGGGGCGAGGACCCCGACAACCGGCGGCCCATGGTTTGGGACCGGAACCTTTGGGACCGGGAGCTTTGGGAGACGTACCGGAAGGCCATCCGCCTCCGGCGGGAGCGGCCCGCCCTCCGGCGGGGGCGGGTGGAGACCCTCTGGGTGGACGCCCCGACGGGCGGGTACGTCTACGGCCGGAGGCACCAGGGGGAGCGGCTGGCCGTCGCCGTCAACCTGGGGTATGAAGCCCTGGAGCTCGACGTGCCTTTGCCTCCGGGCTGGCTCGTCTCCCCGGAAGGCGAGGCGCCCGACCTGTTCGGGGGCCCTTCCTTCGTGGCCGAAGGCGGTCGCTTGCGGGGGCGGCTCGCCCCCCGAAGCGGCGCCGTCTTGGCGCTGCCGTAGACCACCGCAGGAGGGCAGGCAGATGGGACTAACACAGGACCTGGTGGTCATCCCCGTCTACAACGAGCGCGCCACCGTCCGCCAGGTGATCGAGGCCACCTTGGGCCTGACCCGGGCGGACGTTTTGGTGGTGGACGACGGTTCGACCGATGGCTCGGCCGAGCTGGTGGCCGGGCTGGTAGGACCGAGGGTGGCGCTCCTCCGCCACCGGACCAACCTGGGCTACGGGCGCACCCTCCGGGACGGCTTCCGGGTCGCCCTGGAGCGGGGGGCGTCCTACGTGGTCACCATTGATGCGGACACCCAGCACGAGCCTGCCTGGATTCCCCGCTTCCTGGAGAAGATCCGGGCGACGGGGGTGGATGTCCTGTCGGGTTCCCGGTACCTGGATCCGGCCTTGCGGGGGCGGGAGCCCATCCCGCCCGAGCGGCTGGCCATCAACCGGGAGGTGACCGGCTGGATCAACGCCCGCACCGGCCTCGCCCTCACCGACGCCTTCTGCGGCTTCAAAGCGTACCGGGTGGCCGCCCTGGCCGGCCTGGACCTGACCGAAGACGGCTACGCCTTTCCCTTGGAGTTTTGGGCCGAAGCCTGGCGGGTGGGGCTGACGGTGCTGGAGGAGCCCGTCCCGCCCGTCTACTCGCCCACCTTTGAGCGCCGGTTCCCCGGCCCCCTGGACGATCCCGAGGTCCGCCTGGCCTACTACCGGGAGGTGTGGGAGCGGTCCATCGGGAAGGCCGAGCGGCTGGGCCGGAAGCTCCCGCCGGCCCCTCCCTTGGGCAGGGAGGCCGCCTGCCCATGAGCCACTGTCAGCACCTTTGGCTGGAGGAATACCCCGACCAGGGCTTCACCCTTCCCGCCGGCCTGCGCCTGAAGGCCCGCTTCGACCAGCCGCCCGCCGGGCCGGGCCTGCTGGTGCAGCCGGCCGTCGCCCAGTGGCCCGCCCTGGCCCGGGCCAACCGGCGGTTGCTCCTGCAGGGGAAGGTCTCGATGGCGGGCCTGCCCCTGGTCCAGATCCGGCGCTGTTTGCGGGAGGAGCTGGCGCCCCTGCCGGTGCCTGTCCGTCTGGAGGAACCCCTCCTCCTGGCCACGGGCCACCAGCCAGTCCTCTACCATCCGGGGGTGTGGGTGAAGCTCTTCGCGGGCAGCCAGGCGGCCGAGGCCTCGGGCGGCCAGCTGGTCAACGTGGTGGTCGATTCGGACACGGAGGATCTGGCGGTGCCCGTCCCCGAGGTGGAGCCGGGGAGCGGCCGGGTCCGGCTGGCCCGGCTGGTGGTCCAGGGGACGGGGCCCGACCACGTCCCCTTGGAACGGCGTCCGGCCCCCGACCGCGCCGCCTGGCGGGCCTTCGTGGAGGAGGCCCGGGCCCGCGTGGCCCCCTTGCTGCCAGAGGCGGCGGTCCGGCTCGAGCGGCTCTCGGCGGTGGAACCGGACGCGGGTGAGTCGGTGGCCCGCTTCTTCTCCCGGGTGCGCCGGGCCTGGGAGGCGGGCGCGTCCCAGCCGGGACCCACCCAGTACCAGGAACTCCCCGTCTCCCGCCTGAGCCAGACCCTGGCCTTCCGGCTCTGGCTGATGGAGTGGGCCACCCAGGCGTCCCAGTGGCGGGAGGCGTACAACGAGGCCCTCCGCCAGTACCGGGAGCTGCACAAGCTCCGCTCCCGGGCCAACCCCTTCCCCGACCTGGAGGCGACGGACGAGGGTGTCGAGATCCCCTTCTGGTGCCTGGTGGACGAAGGCGGCGGGTGGGCCCGCCGGCCGGTGGTGGTGCGGCGGACGGGCGGGAGCCGGCTCGAGCTCCGAGCCCTCACCCCTTCCGGGACGGCCGAGACCCTGATCGAGGTGGCGGCCGACGATCCCCTGGAAGGGGCCCGTCAGCTGGGCCGGGCCCAGCTCCCCTTCCGGCCCAAGGCCATCCCCATGACCCTCTTCGTCCGGCTGGTGGTGGCGGACCTCTTCATCCACGGGACGGGCGGGGCCCGTTACGAGACCATCGGCGACTTCCTCATGGCCGCCCGCTGGCCTGAGGCCTTCGGCCGGGCGGTGCCCCGCTACGCGGTGGCCACCGCCACCCTTCCCCTGGCGGTGCCCGCCGCCCAAGAGCAGGCGGCCCGCCTGCCCCTGTTGGAGGGTTTGGTCCGGAGCCTGGAGCACAACCCCCAGCGGGTGGTGGCCGCCCTGCAGGAGGAGCTGCGGGAGGAGGCGGCCCAGGCGGGCCTGACCGTGGACGAGAGCCTCCACGCTCTGACGGCTCAGAAGGAGGCCCTGGTCCAGCAGATCCAGGCCGGGGGTGACAAGAAGGCCCTGGGCCAGGCGATCCGGGCCGTCAACGAGGAGCTGGCCCGGCGGCTGGAGCCGGCCCGGGCCTACCTGGTGAAGGAGCTGGAGGCGGCCCGCCTGGCCCAGGCGGTGGTGACGGAGCGGGGGTACCCCTTCTTCTTGTACGAACCGGCTCAGCTCTGGCAGCTGCTCGCCGGAGAGCCGACCCTGGAGGGCGGGTGATGGGCATGGAGACGTGGGTGGAGCTGTCCAACTATGGGGAGACCATCCGGGGGACGCTCCACCGGCCTGTGGGAGCCGGTCCCCACCCGGCGGTCCTCTTCCTCCACGGTCTGGGTGGGAACCGGATCGAGGCCAACCGCCTGTTCGTCCGGGCCGCCCGGATCCTCGCGAAGCAAGGCATCGCCGCCCTGCGGATCGACTTTCGCGGGGCGGGGGAATCGGACGGGGAGGCGGAGGCGCGGAGCGTGTCGGGCCACCTGTCCGACGCCCTGACGGCGTACCACTTTTTGGCCGAGGACGCCCAGCTTGACCGGCACCGTCTAGCCGTCCTGGGGTTCAGCCTGGGCGGGGCGGTGGCCGCCCTCCTGGCGGGCGAGCTGGCCGGCTCGGACCTGCCCGAGCCGGCCGCCCTGGTCCTCTGGGCGGCGGTCGCCGACCTGAAGGCGCTCGTCCTCCCCTGGCTGTCGCCCGAGCTCCGGGCCCAGCTGGAGGCGGGAGAGCCGGTTCCGTGGGGGGCGGAGCTCTTGGGGCCCGCCTTCTACCACGATGTGCTCCACTTGGAGCCAGTGGAGGCCTTCCGGCGGTATGGGGGCCCGGTCCTGGTGGTCCACGGCGAGGCCGATGAGACGGTGCCCCCGGCGCAGGCCCAGGCCTGGGGCCGGGCCCGGGAGGGTGTGGAGCTGGCCCTGCTCCCCGGGGCGGGCCACACCTTCGACAGCCTTGCCGCCAGCCGGGAGCTCCTGGAGCGGACGGCCTCGTGGCTGGTGCGCCAGCTGACCCCGACGACGGGGTGATCTTGGGCAGGAGAGAAGGAGCGTGGTGGCATGCGTGAGCTGGTCCAAATCGCGCCGGAGGTCCGGGCGGCGTTGAAGGAGGGGCGCCCGGTGGTCGCCTTGGAGTCGGGGTGGGTCGCTCATGGCATGCCGTACCCGCACAACCTCCAGGCGGTGCTCGCCCTGGAAGAGGCGGTGCGGCAGGGGGGGGCCGTGCCTGCCACCGTCGGGGTGGTGGCAGGCCAGTTGAAAGTGGGCCTCTCCTCCCAGGATCTGGAGCGGCTGGCCACCGAGGGCGAGGTGTACAAGGTGAGCCAGCAGGATCTTCCGGTGGTGATGGTCAAAGGGTGGCACGGGGCGACGACGGTGGCCGCAACCATAGCGGTCGCCGGCCGGGTGGGGATCAACGTCTTCGCCACGGGTGCCATCGGCGGGGTCCACCGGGACGTCCTGGAGACCCTTGACATCTCGCCCGACCTGACCGAGATCGCCCAGACCCCCATCTGCGTCGTCTGCTCTGGGGTGAGCCCCGTGCTGGACACCGACTGGACCCTGGAGGCCCTCGAGTCCCTGGGGGTCCCGGTGCTGGGGTACCGGACCGAGGTCTTTCCGGCGGTCTACTACCAGGACAGCGGCTGCCCCGTCGACTACCGGGTGGAGAGCCCCTTGGAAGTGGCCCAGGTGATGAGCGTCAAGTGGGCCCTGGGCCTGGGCGGGGGTCTGGTGGTGGCCAACCCCGTTCCGGAGGGAGCGGAGCTGGATCCCGAGTTGATTGAGGACGCGGTGGACGAGGGGATGTATGAGCTGGAGGAGCGGGGGATCCGGGGCAAGGGTGTGACGCCCTACCTCCTCCAGGTGCTCCACGAGCGGACCGAAGGGGAGACCCTTCGGGTGGGGGCGGTCATTGCCGAGGCCAACGCCCGCCTGGCCGGAGCCATCGCCGCCGAATTCGCCCGCCTTCAAGCGGCCCGGAGCATCTCCTAAAGGGGGGAGTCCAGATGGCACAGGCTGAGATCGGCATCTTTGGCGGATCGGGCTTTTACACCTTCTTGGACGACGTGGAAGAGGTCTGGGTGGAGACGCCCTACGGCCCGCCCAGCGACCGGGTGGCCCTGGCCCAGGTGGCGGGGCGCCGGGTGGCTTTCCTGCCCCGCCATGGCAAGGACCACCGGCTGCCGCCCCATCGGATCAACTACCGGGCCAACCTCTGGGCCATGAAGGAGCTGGGGGTGACCCGGGTGATCGGGCCCTGCGCGGCGGGGAGCCTCCAGGCCCACATCCGGCCCGGGGACTTGGTGGTGACGGACCAGTTCGTCAACCGCACCTGGGGGCGGGAGGACACCTTCTACGAAGGTCCCGTCGTCACCCACCTGTCGGCCGCCGATCCCTACTGCCCGGAACTCCGCTCTCTGGCCGTGGCCGCGGCCAAGGAGGTGGGTTTCCGGACCCATGACGGCGGGACGGTGGTGGTGATCCAAGGGCCCCGCTTCTCCACCCGGGCTGAAAGCCGGGAGTACCAGGCCCACGGGTGGAGCGTCATCAACATGACCCAGTACCCTGAGGTGATCCTGGCCCGGGAGCTGGGGATGTGCTACGTCAACCTGGCCCTGATCACCGACTACGACGCGGGGCTGGAGGGCCATCCCGAGGTGGCGCCGGTCAGCCACCAGGACGTGCTGCGGGTCTTCCAGGAGAACACCGACCGGTTGCGGGAGCTGCTCAAGCGGCTCATCGCCGCCATGCCCCAAGAGCGCGGCTGCTCCTGCGGGCAGGCCTTGGAGACGGCCCGCGCCTGAGGGGGCGCGCCCGTGGAGCTCGAACTCACCTCCCAGCGGCTGGAAGAGGTCCTGGCGCGGATTACCACCGAGCTCCAGGAAGGCCGGGCCCAGATCCAGGCCATGGCCGATGAGGCCCGGATGGAGGAGGCCCGTCTCACCCGGCGGCTGCAGGAGCTCCAGCTTCAGCTCCAGCGGATCGCCGATCAGGTGGACCGGGCGGCCCAGGAGGCCTACCGGGCCCGGCACCGGCTGATGGTGGTCAACCGGGATTTCAGCCTCTACACCGAGGACGAGATCCGCCAGGCCTACCAGGAGGCCCAGGAGGCCCAGCTCGCCCTGGCCACCTACCAGGAGCGGGAGCGCCTCCTCCGCCAGCAGCGGGATGAGCAAGAGCTGACCGTGCGGACGGTCCGCCAGCTGGCGGAGCGGGCCGATGTGCTGGTGGCCCAGGTGAGCGTCGCCCTCGACTTCCTCCAAGGGAACCTGGAGGCCATGAGCGACCAGCTCCAGGACCTGCGGGCTCGGCAGGAGATGGGGCGGCGGGTCATCGCCAGCGTGGAGGAGGAACGGCGCCGCCTGGCCCGGGAGATCCACGACGGCCCCGCCCAGGCCCTGGCCAACCTGGCCTTCCGGGCCGAGATCTGCCAGCGCCTGGTCCAAGCCCTCTTCCCGGAGAAGGGGGGCGCGGGCGACGCCCCTTCGGGGGCCAGCCCCGGCACCCTGTCGGAGGAGCTGGAGCGGATCCGCGAGGGGGTGCTGGAGAGCCTCCGGGAGATCCGGACCATCATCAGCAACCTGCGGCCCATGGCCCTAGACGATCTGGGGCTGGTCCCCGCGCTCCGCCGCTTTCTGGAGGGGATTCAGACGGGGTCCGGCGGGCCCCAGATCGACTTCCACTACAACGATGAGCGGACCCGCCTCCAGCCCGAGCAGGAGGCGGCCCTTTTTCGCGTCGCCCAGGAGGCGGTCCAGAACGCCTTGCGCCACGCTCGGGCCCAGCAGATCATCGTCCGCCTCGAGTTCAGTTCCAACCGGGTCAGCCTCCTGGTGGCCGACGACGGGGTGGGCTTCGACCGGGAGAAGAGCTGCCGGTCGGGCGGGCGGTATGGCCTCATGCACATGCGGGAGCGGGTCGAATGGTTACATGGGACCTTCCAGGTGGAGAGCCGTCCCGGCCAGGGGACCCGGATCCGGGTCCAGATTCCGACAGGGAGGGGGAGCGGGAGCTGATCCGTGTTGGCATCGCCGACGATCACCCCTTGATCCGCCAGGCGGTCACCACCTTGCTCTCCATGGAGCCTGACATCGAGGTGGTGGGGGAGGCCGATGACGCCCAGGGCGCTCTGGAGCTGGTCCATCGCCACCAACCGGACATCCTCCTCCTCGACATCAACATGCCCGGGGGCGGCCTGGCGGTGGCCCGCACCCTTGCGGACGAAGGGGCGGCCACCCGGGTGGTCGCCCTGACCATCCACGACGACCAGGAGTACTTGAACGCGCTGGTCCGGCTGGGGGTGCGGGGGTACGTGCTGAAAGACGAAGCGCCCCAGCGGGTGGTGAGCGCCATCCGGGAGGTGGCCGACGGCGGGGCCGTGCTCCCTTCCAAGATGATGGCCCGCCTCCTCGACCGGCTGGTGGAGAGCCGACCCGGCCCCCCTCCGGCGCCGGAGCCGCCTGAGCCGCCCACGTACGACCTCTCACCCCGGGAGCGGCAGGTGCTGGAAGGGATCGTTCACGGCAAGACCAACCGCCAGATTGCCCAAGAGCTCTTCATCTCCGAGAAGACGGTGAAGAACCACGTCACCAACCTCCTGGCCAAACTGGGCGTCCAGGACCGGACCCAGGCGGCGGTCCTCGCCCTGAGCCAGGGCCTGGTGGAGCGACCCCGTCTGGGACCAAGGTCCCAAGACGCGGGCGATCCGGCCAGCGAAAATGAGTCTTTGGTCGGATAGCCAGGACAACCCTCCACTCATACAATAAAGACAAGCAGGTCGGCCGGAGACGTCATGGTTCAGCGAGGGTTCCCCAGCCTCGCGTGCCGACCGAAATACATAACCCGATCCCCAAATCCAGATCCGGGTGCGGACGGGCGCCCGACACCAGCCTCCCGGCTGGCGTCGTGCAGCGCTCTCGGCACGACGGGGACCCGGTGATCGACCCCACGTCACCGGGTCCCCGGTCCCTCCCGGATTCATCCTTCCATGTCTGCCGGGGTGGGCCGGGAAGGATGCCGGGGAGCGGGAGTTCAGGCCTGACACACTCGTCCGCGGGATGCCATACGCTGGGCAGCGAAGGAGCCAAGCCCTCCTTACGCTACCGAGACGAAGGGATCTGACGTGGAGCGACGGCCTGAACAGGAACGGATGGCGAGGGGGATTCAGGATCTGTCGGCCCGGGAGCGGGAGATTCTCGAGCTCCTGGCCAACGGTCTGACCAATCGGGAGATCGCCGCCGCCCTCTATATCAGCCCTCACACTGTCAAGAACCACGTGAGCAGTATCTACAGGAAGCTGGGCGTGGACGACCGCACGCGCGTCGCTGTGACCGCCCTCCGGCTGGGCGTGGTCCAGCTCCGGGACGACCTGGCCCCCGGCTCCGCGTCTTGGTCGGAGCGTTGACCTGCAACCTCAGGGTGGCAGGAGGCGGCTCCGCACCGTCGAAGCGGTGAGAGAGCGGTTCAGGGGGCGACGACGGTGAACCCATCCGACCGGCAACGACCCGACCGGCTCGACGGTCGGGTCGCTCGCGTCACCTTTCGGAACCCCGACAACGGCTTTACCGTCCTTCGTCTGGAGCACGAGAACGGTCACCGGGTGACGGTGGTGGGCCACCTCCCCGAGCTCAAGGAAGGCCAGCCCGTGCGGTTCTACGGCCGCTGGGCCGACCATGCCCGCTACGGGCGCCAGTTCGAGGCGGATGCGGTGGAGGTGGTGGAGCCGACGGGCGTGGAGGCCATCGAGCGGTACCTGGCCTCGGGGGTCATCCCGGGGGTGGGCCCCGTGCTGGCCAAGCGGCTGGTGGAACGCTTCGGCGCCCGCACCCTGGAAGTGATCGAGGACTCCCCCCGGCGTCTCACCCAGGTGCCCGGCATCGGCCGTCAGAAGGCCCGCCAGATCCACCAGGCCCTGAAAGCTCAGCGGGAGACCCGGGAGAGCTTCATCTTCTTGCAGGGTTTGGGCGTCGGCCCCGCTCTGGCGGCCCGGATCCACCAAACCTACGGGGAGCGGACCATCGCCCGGGTCAAGGAGGATCCCTACCAGCTCATCTACGACGTCCGGGGTGTGGGCTTTCTCACCGCGGACCGCATCGCCCGGTCGTTGGGCATCGCCCCCGACAGCCCCCAGCGGGTTCAGGCCCTGATCCGCTACCGGCTCCAAGAGGCCGCCCTGGCTGGCCACACCTTCCTGCGGCAGAGCGAGCTGGAGGAGCACGTGGTTCAGGAAGGCGTGCCGCCCGAGGGCTTCCAACAGGCCCTGGAGGCGGCCCGGGTCCGAGGGCACGTGGTGGTGGAAGGCGAGGGCGATCCCGCCGTCTACCTGCCTTACCTCTTCGAGGCGGAGGTGGAGGTCTGCCGCCGGCTCCAAGTCCTCCTGGAGCGCCCGGCTCCGGCCGCCCCGCCCTGCGGGTCAGGGGAGCGGACCGGCTCGTGGGAGGCGGAGATCGCCCTGGCCGAGGCCCGCAGCGGCCTGAAGCTGTCCGACGAGCAGCGGGAGGCCCTCCGCCAGGCCCTCACCCAGCCCGTGGTCATCATCACCGGCGGGCCGGGCACGGGGAAGACCACCCTCGCCCGGGCCATCGCCGCCTGGTGCCAGGCCCGGCAGCAGCGCCTGGTCCTGGCCTCGCCCACGGGCCGGGCGGCCCGCCGGCTCCAGGAGGCGACGGGGCTGCCCGCCCGCACCATCCACCGCACCTTGGAGTTCACCTACGTGCCAGGGGTGGGGGGCCGGTTCCTCAGGAACGGCTCCAACCCCCTGGAGGCCGACGTGGTCTTGGTGGACGAGCTCTCCATGGTGGATCTGCCCCTCTTCGCCCGCCTCCTCGCGGCGATCGCCCCGCCCACCCGGCTGATTCTGATGGGCGACGCGGACCAGTTGCCGTCGGTGGGCCCGGGCCAGGTCCTCCAGGACCTCCTGGAGGCGGAGGTCGTCCCCAGCGTCCGCCTCCGCCAGATCTTCCGCCAGGCGGCCGAGAGCCTCATCGTCCAGAACGCGCACCGGATCCGGGCGGGAGAGCTGCCCGTTTGGAACAAGCCTGACGGTGAGTTCTTCTTCATCCAGGCGGAGCCCGAGGAGATCCCCGATCTGGTGACGGACTTGGTCCAGCGGCGGCTGCCCGCCTTCCTGCCGGACCTCCCACCGGGCCAGATCCAGGTGCTCTGCGCCACCCGCAAAGGGCCCAACGGGGCCGACGCCCTCAACCGACGGCTCCAGGAGGCCCTCAACCCGGGCCGGCCCGGGCAGGCGGAGGTGACCGCGCTCGGGCTGGAAGGGGAGCCGGAGCGGTTCCGGGTGGGCGACCGGGTGATGCAGGTGCGGAACAACTACGAGAAGATGGTCTTCAACGGCGAGCTGGGGCGGGTGGTCGCGGTGGACCCCGAGGAGGAGACGGTCACCGTCGTCTTCGACGAGACCGACGAGCCCCAAGAGGTGCTCTACACGTCGGGGGAGCTGGAGGAACTCCAGCTGGCCTACGCCACCTCGGTCCACAAGAGCCAGGGGAGCGAGTACCCGGTGGTGGTGATGCCCATCGTCTGGGTGATGCCCGCCCTTATGAGCCGGAACCTCCTGTATACCGCGATCACCCGGGCCAAGCGGATGGTGGTCTTGGTGGGCCAGGTGGATGCCCTGGTCCGGTACTGCCGGGGCCCGCAGGCGGTGGAGGTGCGGGCCAGCCGCCTGGCGGCCCGGCTGCGAGAGGCGGTGGCACGGCCCGATGAGCCGCGGTGACCGCGGGATGCGTCCTGTGCACGATCCCCAGGCGTGGCGCCCCGCCCTGGAGCGGTACTGGCAAGGGCTGGACCTGGGGGTGCCTCTGGAGCACCTCTGGCAGGATCCCGCCCGCCAGCGCCCCAGCGCCCTCTGTTATGTGGAGCGGGATGGGCGGTACTTGATGCTCCGCCGCCGCAAAGAGCCCTTCCGTGGCCTGTGGACCGCGCCGGGCGGCAAGGTGGAACCGGGCGAGGCGCCCGACGAGGCCATCCGGCGGGAGATCCGGGAGGAGACGGGGCTGACCCTCCAACGGCTGGAGCTGCGGCTCGTCACCGCCGAGACCGGCCCCCACCCGGCCTACAACTGGCTCCTTTTCCTTTTCCGCGGCACCGCCGCCCCCGGCCCGCCCCGGGCCGGCGTCGAGGGGGAGCTGCGGTGGTTCACCCCCGCGGAGCTGGAGGCGGCCCCCATCCCCGAGGTGGACCGGCGGCTCCTCCCCTGGCTCCTGGGTCCCGCCGACGGGGTCCCGCGGCTGGGCACCATCGAGTACGGTGCACAGGGCGAGCTGAAGCACCTCCAGCTGGAGCCACCTGGGAGGAAGGCCGGCCCCGCCGCCGAAGAGAACCTCTGATCTGTCCCAACCCCACCCTCCTTCCCCGGGTCTGCCGTCCCAGGGGCGGGAGGGTTTCGTGTGTCCCATCCTCAACTGCCAGACCTCGACCCGTTGCTGGCGGCCTGGGCCGGCCGGGCCCTCCTGGGGCGGGAGCTGGCGGACCCCAGACGGGCGGGCGACGGGGCCCTGGAGGCGGCCGAAAGGGCGGTCGCCGCCGGCATGGCCGAGAAGGTGCCGGCCATCGCCCGGGAGTGGCCGGGGTGGCGCTGCGCCCGGTGTGGCGGCCGCTCGGTGCAACTCGCCCCCTGTGGCCGGTGTGGCCGCTGGACATGCCCCTACTGCGAGGAGTGCGCGCCCCTGGGGCCGGCCCGGGGCTGCGATCACCTCTACCGGTTCCCCCTGCTGTCTGGCGGAGCGCCGCGGCCCAAGGCCCCAGCCCCGGGGGCAGGCTTCCAAAGCGACGGCGAACCGGGTCATCCCTGGCCCCGGTTTCCTTTCCCCCTGACGCCGGCCCAGGAGGCGGTGGCCCACCACCTGACCCGCTGGGCCACCGCCTCCGACGGCCCGCGGGAGATGCTTTTGTGGGCCGCGTGCGGGGCGGGGAAGACGGAGATCCTCCTCCACGCCGCGGCCGCGGTGGTGGGAGCCGGCGGCCGGGCCCTCATCGCCACCCCCCGGCGGGAGGTGGTGCGGGAGCTGGTCCCCCGGATCCGGGCGGCGGTGGCCCCGGTGCCGGTGGCTGCCTGGTACGGTGGTTCCCACACCGAGGAGGACCGGCCCGACCCCCGGGCGCCGCTGGTGGTGGCCACCACCCACCAGTGCCTCCGTTTCCACCGGGCTTTCCACCTGGTGGCGGTGGACGAGGTGGACGCCTTCCCGTTCCGGGACCATCAGGTGCTGCAGCGGGCGGTGGACGGGGCGGCCCTGCCGGGGGCCCGCCGCCTCTGGGTGACGGCGACGCCGCCCCCGTGGCTCCGCCGCCGGGTGCACCCCTGGCGGCGGCGGGCCGGGCTCACCTTCCTGCCCGTCCGGCCTCACGGCCACCCGCTCCCCGAGCCCCGGCTCCTTTGGGACCCCCGGCTCCTGGTCTGGTCCCATCCCCGGGCCTGGCCAGCGAGGCTGGTGCGGTGGATGACCGCCGCGCGCGCCCGGGGCGCGCGTCTGGTGATCTTCGTTCCCACCGTCCACCTGGCCCAGGCCCTGCCTCCCGTCATGGAGCGGCTTCTGGGGGAGGCGGTAGGGGCTGTCTGGGCGGGGCACTCCCAGCGGGACGGGGAGGTGGACCGCTTCCGGCACGGCGGAGCGGGCGTGCTGGTCACCACGTCCCTCTTAGAGCGAGGGGTGACCCTGCCGGCGGTGGATGTGCTGGTCCTCTTCCCTGAGCACCCGGTGTGGGACGCCGGGGCATTGGTCCAGATGGCGGGCCGGGCGGGCCGGAGCTGGGAGGACCCCCATGGCCGGGTCCTCTTTGCCGGCACACGGCCTGCATGGCCCGCGCTGCGGGCGGTGGCCGCCATCCGGGCCATGAACCGGAGGGCAGCCCGGGCGGGGCTGCTGGCGGGCCCGAGCCCCGTGGGGGAGGGGTGAGGCTGGCCCGGGTGGGGGTGGACTGGCTCTACCCCCAGCCGCCCCTCTGCCTCATCTGCCGGGACGGGCGGCTGAGCTGGCGGAGCGATCCCCTCTGCGCCGCGTGCCTCGATGCTTTGCCCCGGCTGGTGGAACCCCTTTGTGAGCAGTGTGGCCAGCCTGTCGGGGCCAAGGAGGCCGGCGAAGAGCTTGGACGATTGCCCCGGCTTCTCCAGCGGGCCCTGATCGGTCTCCTGGGTGGGCCGGTGCACTGCCAGCGGTGCCGCCTCGACCCGCCGCCGTTCCGGCGGGCGCGGGCCGTCGCCAGCTACCGCGGCTGGATCCGGGCCGCCATCCACCGGCTCAAGTACCGGGGCGAGGCGGAGCTGGCCCTCCCCCTGGGCCGGCTCATGGGCCTTCTGGCCCGGGAGGAGCTCCTCTTCCTCACCGTCTCCCTGGTGGTGCCCGTCCCCCTCCACCCGGACCGGTTGGCCAGCCGGGGGTACAATCAGAGTGAGCTCTTGGCCCGGCCAGTGGCGGCGGCCATCGGCCGGCCCCTGGCGGCTGACGTGCTCCGGCGACGCCGGCCCACCCTGCCCCAGGTGGGGCTGGACGAGGCCGCGCGGCGGCGGAACCTGAAGAAGGCCTTCGTGGTCACCGATGGGAAAAGGGTGAGGGGACGTCGGATTCTCCTGGTGGATGATGTGCTCACCACCGGGGCCACCTGCCGGGAGGCGGCCCGCACCCTCCTGGAGGCCGGGGCCCGGCGGGTGGAGGTGCTCACCTTAGCCGTCACCCCGGAGGCAGGAGCGGGGGCGGGGTTGTCGGAAGTTTCCACGAAAGACCGGGTTCGCACGTGAAGGATGGGATCCCCATGGCCTTGCGCAACTGTGTTCGTTGCGGCAACCTGATGGACGGCCGGTTGGGCTCGGTCTGCCCGGACTGCCGGAAGCAGGAGGCCGAAGCCTTCGACCGGGTGCGCGCCTACCTCCGGGAGCACCCCCAGGCCAACCTGCGTGAGGTGAGCGAGGGGGCCGGCGTGGACCCCGATCAGATCCGGCGCTTTCTCCGGGAGGGTCGGCTGGAGCTGGTGGGTGACCCGGACGCCCTGCACTGTGAGCGGTGCGGCGCCTCCATCAGCACGGGCCGCCTCTGCTCCGACTGCCTGCGGGAGCTGGAGGCGGCGGCCGGAACGGCCCCACCGCCGCCCACGGAGAAGGCCCGCCTCCATCTGGGGCGGAGCTGGATCGAGGAGCGGCGGGAGCGGTTCCGCCGGTAGGCGCTCCCCGGCGCTTCACGGGGCCGCGGCGCTGGGCGAGGCTTCAGCCAGGGAAGCGGCGGCCTCCGTAAAGTTCGGGGAGGCAGTTGCCGAAGGGTAGAGTGAGCCGGCAACGGCGGGGGTGGAGGTGGAGCATGATCGTCTCCGAGGCGCAGGTTCAGCGGGTGCTCAGCATCTACCGGATGCAGGGCACGCAAGGGGTGAAGGCGAGCCCGAGCAGTGTGCGGCCTCGCCCCGACACCGTCACCCTGTCCAAGGAAGCCCTGGAGAAGCAGCAGGAGCTCCAGCGGCTCCGGGAGCTGGTCAAAGGGTTGCCGGATGTCCGGGAGGCGAGGGTCGCGGAGCTGCGGAAGGCGATCCAAGCCGGCACCTACCGCGTCGACTCGGCCAAGGTGGCCGAGAAGATGGTCGCCCGATTCCTGGTCGATCGGCTCGCTGCCGACCTGCCGCCGGCTGAAGCTGCAGAGGAAGCCCCCGAGGGTGGGGAGGGGCCGTCCCATGGCTCGCCCTGACGCCCCGGGGGCGTCCGCTCGTCTCCGGCGGCTGGAGGAGCTCTTGCAGCGGCAGCAGGAAGCCATCCGGGAGCGCCGGCCCACCGTCCTCCTGGAGGTGACCGAGGCCCTGGAGGCGGAGGTGACGGCCTGGGCCGCCCAGCAGGAGGAGGAAGCCGGGGCCTCGGGCCGTGATGGTGAGCCGGATCATCCGGCCGAGCTGAGCCCGGAGGAGCGGCGGCTGGCCCAGAGGGTTCGCACCTTGTACGAGACCAACCAGGCTCTTCTGGAACAGGAGGCCCACTGGGTCCAGTTCATGCTGGCGCACCTGCGCCCTGCCAACCCAACCTACTCCGATGACGGCCGCCTCAAGCCAGGAAGCGGCCAGATCATCATCGATCAGCAAGCCTGACAGCTCCGAGGCCGGCTGGAAGGCCGGGCGGGGACGGGTATGGGGGTCGCCGCGTCCCCGGCATGGCGTGGAAGGGGGAGCTTCCCTTGGCTGGGACGTTCTTGGGCATTGAGATTGGCAAGCGGGCGCTCATGACCCACCAGCGGGCGCTCTGGGTGATCAGCCACAATGTGGGGAACGCCAACACCCCGGGGTACACCCGGCAGGTGGCTGACTTGCGGGCCACCCCCTCCTTGGATGCCCCGCCCTACGGCCACCTCGGCACGGGCGTGGACGTGGTCCAGATCCGGCGGATGCACGACGCCTTCACCCAAATCCAGCTTCTCCAAGAAGAGATGAGCTTGGGCTACTGGGAGGAGATGGCCGGTCGGATCGGCCAGGTGGAGCGCTTCCTCATGGAGCCCACCGAAAGCGGGATCGGGCAGGCCCTCGACTGGTTCTGGGAGGCGTGGAACGAGCTGGCCAAGCGGCCCGAGAGCATCCCCGAGCGAGAGGTCGTCCTGGAACGGGCTCGGGGCGTGGCCGACGCCTTCCGCCACACCCGCCAGCAGCTCTACGAGCTCCAGCTGGACCTGAACCGGCAGATCGAGGTCCAGGTGGGCGAGGTGAACACCCTGGCCAGCCGCATCGCCCAGCTGAACAAGGAGATTGCCCGGGTGGTCCGCCTGGGCCAGCAGCCCAACGACCTGATGGACCAGCGGGATGAGCTCCTCCGCCAGCTCTCCACCATCGTCGGCTTCACCATCGAAGACGGCAAGGATGGCCAGATCAGCGTCCGCATGGGGGACCACATGCTGGTCGATGGAGACCGGGCGTACCGGCTGGAGACGCGGACCAAGCCTTTCCCTGATGACGCCCAGGGCGACCAACCCCAGTTCAACGCCGTGGAGGTCATCTGGCCCGACGGTGATCTCGCGAACTTGGGCACCTCCAAGCTTCAGGCCATGGTGGAGTTGCGGGATACGCATATCCAGGGTTGGATCCAGGACTTGGATGATCTGGCTGCAGCTCTCATTGCCAGCGTGAATGCGGTCCATACGGGCGGGTACGACCTCGATGGCCAGCTAGGAGACGTCTTCTTCGCCGGTGAAGGTGCCTGGGATATCCGGCTTGCCATCACGGAGCCCCGGCGCATTGCAGCAGCCGACTCTCGCAGCGGTGACGACAACGATCCGGTTCCCCATCCGGGCAATGGGAATACGGCAAAGAAGATGGCCGAGCTTGCCAAGGAGAAGCTGGACAATCTGAACATGACCGCTGACGAAGCGATGGAGAGCCTCCTGGCTCGAGTCGGTTCCATGGGCCAGGAGTCCCAGGTGCGCGTTGAAACCCAAACGGTTCTCCTCAACCACCTGGAGGATCAACGGGCGTCGGTTTCGGGCGTCTCCCTCGATGAAGAGCTGACCAACATGCTCCGCTTCGAGCATGCCTACGCTGCGGCGGCCCGGGTGCTGACGGCGGTCGATTCCATGCTGGAGCACTTGATCCTGCGGACGGGCCGGGTCGGCCTGTAAAGAAGGTTGGGCGGAGCGGTGCTTAGCCCCCGCGGAGGTGAGTTTGGATGCGGATTACCCAGGGCATGATGGCCACCCACGTGCTGCAGAACCTCATGGGCAATATGCGGCGGCTGGACCGGCTGAACGACCAGCTCTCCTCGGGGAAGGAGATCCGCCTCCCGTCTCATGATCCGGCCCGGATCGCCCGGAGCTACGATCTTCGCCGGTCGCTGAACGAGACGGCCCGCTACGACGCCAACCTGCGGGACGCCCTGGCTTGGCTCAACGCCACGGAAGCCGCACTCAACGAGGCGACCACCATTATGCAACGGGCCCGGGAGCTGACCGTCCGGGGCGCCGATGGAACCCTTCCCGACGAGGCTCGCAAGGCCATCGCCGACGAGATTGAGCAGCTGATCGAGGCGCTTCTCCAGGTGGCGGACAGTGAGCACGAAGGCAGGAAGCTTTTTGCGGGCTTTCGGGTCAACATGGGTGGTAGTGTCTTCAGGGTGGAAGGCCAGACCGACGCCAAGCGGGAGTTTAGATATCAAGGGGACTTCGGCCAGCACGTCTACCGCATCGGACCGCAAGCCGACCTGGTGATCAATGTGCTGGCGGCTGACGCTGAGAACGCCGACGACCAGGATCCATCCACGGCTACGGGGGGCGTCTTCCTCGACGCGCTCAACGCGTTAGAGTCGGTCCGATACAATCTCTCGGGTGCCGGTGACCCAACGCAAGTTGGCAGTACCGACCTGGCGGCCCTCGACGACGCGCTCGACCGGCTCATCTCCGCTCGCTCCGTCACCGGGGCTCGCACCAACCGGGTTGAGATGGCCGACATGCGCATGAAGGAGTTCTCCATCAACCTCCGGGAGCTGCTCTCCAAAAACGAGGACGTGGAAATCGAGGAGAAGGTTATGGAGCTTGCCATGCAGGAGTATGCCTACCGGGTAGCCTTGCAGGTGGGGGCGCGGGTCTTGCAGCCGAACCTGGCAGACTACCTGAGGTGATGGCAGCCCGGACGGCCGGGCAAGGGGGCAGAACTATGGAGATCGAAACAACCCAATTCGGAAGGATCGAGGTGAGCGAAGAGAACCTGATCACCTTCCCCTCGGGCATCATCGGCTTCGAAGGGATTCGCCGCTACGCCCTGCTGGATCATCGCCCTGGCAGTGTCTTCCGTTTCCTCCAAGCGGTGGACGAGCCCGACCTGGCCTTTATCCTGGTCGATCCCCGGCCCTTCTTCCCCGATTATCGGGTCAACCTGCGGCGCGAGGACTTGGGCGAGCTTGAGCCGAATGATTCGGATGAGATCGAGGTCTACGCCATTGTCACCCTGCCCCAGCGGGTGGAAGAGGCGACGGCCAACCTCAAGGCGCCCGTCCTCATCCACCGGTCGCGCCGCCTCGGCATGCAGAGGGTGCTCGAGGAGGAAGACTATCCGACGCGCCAGCCGTTGTTCGACGGACGGTGGACGGCGGTGCGGGCCGGATAGGCACCAGTCCAACCAACGGCGGACAAGCCACGGACGTCGGCGCTGATGTCCAGGGAGGGACGTGCTCCGATGTTGGTCCTCACCCGGAAGCGTGACGAGAGCATCATGATCGGCGACGACGTTCGCATTGTCGTGGTCGATGTCCAGGGTGACCAGGTGAAGCTGGGCATCGATGCCCCCCGCCAGATCCCGGTTCACCGGGAAGAGATCTACCGGGAGATCCAGGAGGAGAACCGCCGGGCGGCCCTCCGGGCCGGCGATCCTGGCCGGCTGGGTGAGCTGGACACCCTGCTGGACAAAAGCCGCCGCCAGGCGGAGACGGACGGCGCAGCCCAACGGAAGCCGGAGGCCTGAACGACCCATCAACCCGCCCAACTGGCTGCCAGCCCCGCCGCCCATCGTCCTCCGGCCTGCCTTTCCTGTCCCCCATCAACCTGCTCCCATGCCGCCCGCAAGCCGCCGCGGAACAGCACGCGCCTCAGCTCGTCTCAGCTGTGGAGGTTGGTCCGCTTCTCTCCCACGGGGGCCGGGACCTCGACTCCACCAAAGTGGAAAAGGGCCGTTCTCTGCGGTGTTACGGACCTTTCCGGGCCCTGGGCCTCCTAAAGTTTTCCGCCGCCGCTTCGATACCAGTACCAGAAGCATCCTCTCGGCCCACCCCGCTGAGAGGTGGAGTGCATGGTGGACGGACGTGCTCTCTCAACAAACCGTGTCGACCCCGTCTGGCCGCACGGCGAGGTCGGCGGGTTCTGGGAACGGAAGCCGTTGGATCCCAGCGGGACCAAGCCGGCACCAACTGAAGGGGTGGAAGACGGCGAGCAAACCATCCCCATCTTTCGGGACTTCCATTACCGGATCGACGAGCTGTCGGGGCGGATCGTGGTGGAGATCCGCGATGGGGTCACGGGCGAGTTGATCCGGCAGGTTCCTCCGGAGGAGATGCTCCGGGTGGCCCGGAGCATTCAGGCCTTCCTGGGACTCCAGATCGACCGGCGGGTTTGAGCCTCAGGCCGTTGGCGCCACCGGCGTGGAGGTGAGGTTGGACCGTGTCCATCTACTTCAGCGGGATTATCAGCGGGATTGACACTGAGGAACTGATCCGGCAGCTCATGAACATCGAGCGGCGGCCCATCCGCTTGATGCAGCAGAAGGTGAGCCGGATCGAGGAGCAGCAGTCGGCATGGCGGGATGTAAACACCCGGCTCTCCAACCTGGAGACCAAGCTGAAGGACCTGCTGGACGCCAACCTCTACTCCGCCATGAAGGCCAGCTCCAGCGACGAGAAGGTGGCCACCGCGTCGGTCCGGTCTTCGGGAGTGCCGGCGACCTATACGCTCGACGTCGAGCGACTGGCCCAGAATCACGTGATGGCGGGTGGTCCTCTCGCCAAAGACTGGACCCTCCAGGCTGGCGGCACCCTCGAACTGCAGGTGGGGGACGGCGATGTCGAGACCATCACCCTCCAGGCAGGGGCGAGCCTCCACGAGGTGGCCAAGGCCATCAACGAGCAGGCCAAGAACGTCCGGGCCTCCGTCGTCAACGTGGACGGGGAGAACCTGCGGCTGGTTCTCGAAGGCGTGGCGACCGGGGAGAAGGCCACCATCGCTTTCGCTGGGACCGATGAGGCGCTCCTCGGGGAGCTGGGCCTGACGAACCCCGAGGAACTTCAAAAAGCCCAGGACGCCCGGTTCACCCTCAACGGCCTCGTCATCACCCGCAGCACCAATGAGATCTCCGACGCCATCGAGGGGGTCACCTTCACCCTCCGGGCGGTTGGGGCCACCACCATCACCGTCAGTCAGGACCTGGACGGGATCGTGGACAAGATCAAGGCCGTGGTGGATCAATACAACAGCTTCTACACCTTTTCCCAGGAAAAATTGGCCAAGGACGCGGTGCTTCAGGGCGATTCGGCCTTGATCCAGCTGGTCTCCCGGGTGCGCTCGGCCCTCACCGAGCCCGTCGGCTCCGATTGGACCGGCGGCGGCCTTAACCAGCTGGCCCTCATTGGGATCACCACCACCCGGGAAGGCACCCTCACCGTGGACGAAACGGTCCTGCGGGAGAAGTTGGCGGAGGATCCGCTGGCGGTGCAACGGCTCTTCTCTGTCAAGGAGGACGGCGGGATCACGGGCGTGGCCCAGCGGGCGGTCGATCTGATCCAGCAGTACACCCGCTCGTCGGGCCTCATCTCCTCCCGCCAGAACATGTACCGCAGCATGATCGACGACATCAACGATCAGATCGACAGCCTCGAGCTGCGGTTGCAGCGCCGGGAGGAGACCATGCGGGCCCAGTTCATCCGCATGGAGCAGATGCTCGCCACGCTCAACGCCCAGGCGACCGCCCTGGCGGGCCAGCTGGCCCAGATCAGCGCGATCGCGGCTGGGGGCGGTAGCCGTGGCGGCTAAGAGTCGCCAGGACGATGAGGTCGCCGCCAGACTGAAGGAGATCCACCTCCAGATCCTCCGGGTGCTGGACGAACGGGACTCCAGCTACGCCCAGCCTGTCTCCTCGGCAGAGATCGGACGGGAGCTGAACGTGACGCCCTCCTACGTGCGGGAGCAGGTGGCGACCCTCCAAGGGCTGGGGTTGGTCTCAGCCCGCCGGGGTCCGGGCGGGGGCTACTACATCGATGGGGATCGGAAGGGGCGATGGGCCCATGAGCTTTCGCATGACACCAGGAACCAACGGGTACCAGGCATATCGCCGGACCCAGATCGAGACAGCCCCTCCGGAGCAGCTGATTCTGATGCTCTACGACGGGGCGATCCGGTTCGCCCGGAACGCCCGCCGGGCCCTCGAGGCGGGGGACAAGCAGAAGGCCCACACCGAGCTGACCCGGGCGCAGGACGTGGTGAGTGAGCTCATCGGATCCCTGGACATGGAGGCCGGGGGCGAGCTGGCGGCCAACCTCTATCAGCTGTACCGCTACATGTACCAACGCCTGGTGCAGGCCAACATCCGGAAGAGCGTGGAGCCCATCGATGAGGTGGTCCAGCTGATGGGCGAGCTCCGGGACGGGTGGTACGAAGGGGTTATCCAGGGGAAGGCCCAGGCAACTCAAGACAGGGGGCCGGGAGGATGAGGGAGCCAGGCTTCGGTTCCCGAACGGAGTGGCGGGATCTCCTGGACCAGCTGATCACCCTCTACGCGGAGCGGCTGGAGATCTACCGGCAAGCCCTCGGGGTGACGTGGCCCGAAGGGGAGCTGGTCGACGTGGAGGTGCTCGACCAGTTCGAAGGCCAGCTCAGGCGGCAGGAGAAGTCGCTCCTTCAGGCGGAGCAGGTTAGCCGGGACGCCCGGCGTCTGGAGGAGAGGCTGGCCCGCCTCTGGGGCGTGGAGGTGTTCACCTTGCGGGCGGGGGAGCTCCCTGAGGCGGTGGTCGACCAGGCGGACGACCGCCTCAGGGAGGCTCGGCGCCTCCTCCGGGAAAGCCAAGAGCTGGCCCGCCGGCTGCTGGACGACGTCACCCAGCGCGAGGCCCGCCTGCGGGAGGCGATGCGGCGCCTCCTGGAAGAGGCCGGGGCTTTGCAGCTCGAGCGGAAGGCTGTTGGGGCCTACCGGGTGCCCAAGCCAAAAGCCCGGTTCTTTGACGAGCGGCGGTGAAGGAGCGAGGGTCCTGTGGAACGGAATCTCTCCCAGCAGGAGATTGACGCCCTCATCAGCCAACTCCGGGCGGGGGAGCTTGACACGGAGGTTGAGGCTGAGGAGGATGTCGTTCCTTACGATTTCCGCCGGGCCGACCGGATCTCCCGGGAGCAAATGCGGGCTTTGGAGCGGGTGGTCCAGTCGTGGGCCCGGTCGGTGGCCAGTTCCCTGGCCACCCTGACCCGCCAGGAGGCCCAGCTCCAACTGGCCGCCCTGCAGCAGTTGCCGTTTGGTGAGTTTCGCCGGTCGCTGCCCAACCCATCGGTGCTGGTCGTCTACACCCTCAAGCCTTTGGACGGCAGCATGGTGGTCCAGCTGGAGCCGGGGGTGGCCCTGGCCCTCTACGACCGGCTCTGCGGCGGCCCAGGGGAGCGGGGCGAGGATCGGGAGCTGACCGACGTGGAGCTCTCGGTTCTGGGGGCCCAGATCTTCCGGGAGATGGGCCGCCGGATGGAGGCCGCCTGGAGCGAGTTCATGAGCCTTGAGGTGGCCTACGCGCGGGTTGAGACCAACCCCGTCTACCTGAACCTCCTGTACGATCAGGACACGGTCCTGGTGGCCTCCTTCCACCTCGACCTGGAGACGGGGAGCGAGAGCCTCAGCCTGGGCCTGGCCTTCGACGATTTGGACAACCTCCTGGCCAGTCTTTCGTCGGAGTTCGCCATGAAGAGCCGGCGTCAGGCCACCGCCCGGGAGCAGGCCGCATGGGCCCAGCACCTGGGCCGGGTGGCGGCGCCGGTGGAGGTGATCCTGGGCCGGGCCACCCTGACCATGGCCGATCTGGTCAGCCTCTCGGTGGGTGACGTGGTGCCGCTCCAGACGGGCCCTGACGGCACCATCGAGGTGGTGGTCGGGGGCCAGGTCAAGTTCCGGGGGACACCGGGCCGGGTGGGCAATCACACCGCCGTCCTGATTACGGGACCGGCACGCCAGGGGGCGAGCGAGTATGCCGGATGACCAGCCTCTTCTCTCCCAGAGTGAGATTGACCGCCTTTTGGGGACCCACTCGGGACCGGGCATCGGGCCCGGGTCCGAGGCTGAAGCGGGTGCCGAGGCTCCCGGCGAGGCCGGCGCTCCCGACGGGCCAGAAGTGGGCGCATCCGGAGAGGGGCTCGGTTCGGCCCAGGCCGACGCCCTGGCCGAGGTGAGCACCGTCAGCATGGGCTCGGCCTCCACCGCCCTGAGCAGCATCCTGGGCCACAAGGTGACCATCACCGCCCCCAAGGTGACGGTCCACTCCCGGGAAGGCTTCCGGAAGCAGGTGGAGCAGCCCATGCTCGCCGTCGAGGTCCGCTTCGAGGATGGCCTGGTGGGCCAGAGCCTCTTCCTCCTGGGCGAGCCGGAGGCGAAGACCATGGCCGCCATCATGCTGGGCGACCTGGCCGAGGAGGCCGGCGAGGAGCTGAATGAGCTGGAGCTGTCGGCCCTGGCCGAGGCGATGAACCAGATGATGGGCTCGGCAGCCACCGCCATGACCAACATGATCCACCGGTCGGTCAACATCACGCCGCCGGTGGTCCGCCGGAAGGACCTCGCCGCCGAAAGCCTGGTGGAGGTGGAGGAGCCCATGGTGGTCGTGGAGTTTGACATGACCGTCGACGGGCTCTTTGAGACCTCCTTCTTCCAGCTGATGCCCCTGAAGGTGGGCCAGCAGCTGGCCGAGCAACTCCTGGCTTCCGTCGGTGGGGAGTCGGAGAAGCCGACCGGGAGCGAAGCGGTGCCAGCCGCCGTAGAGGCCGAACCGGCGGCGGCAGCGCCCCAACCGGCGGCGCCCCAGGCGCCGACAGCCTCGAGCCTGGCGTCCCCTCCGCCGGCAGCGGCGGGCGGCTCCGGCGGCTCCGCCCAGGGCGAGCGGCCGGCCTTTGAGCCGAGCCCCCTCACCTTGCGGAGCCAGCCCGATCTGGGCAACCTCCGCATCGATCTGATTCGGGACATCCCCGTGCAGATCAGCGCCCGACTGGGCCGGGCCCGGCTGAGCGTGGCCGAGATCCTCTCCATGGGCGCCGGTTCGGTGGTGGAATTGGACCGGATGGAAGGGGAGCCCATCGAGCTTTTGGCCAACGGTGTGCCGGTGGCCAAGGGTGAGGTGGTGGTCATCGGGGGCGAGCGGTACGGGGTGCGCATCACCGAGATTGTGGATCCGACGGAACGGGTTCGGTCCGTGAGCTAGGAGGGGATCGGCGGTGAGTGCGGTTGCGGGGAATCAGGTGGTCATCTTTGCCCTGGGGGATGACCGGTTCGCGGTGGATGTGGGGCAGGTACGCGAGGTCCTGCGGACCCCGCCGCTCACCCGCCTCCCGGGGGCGCCGGAGTACGTGCGCGGGGTAGCCAACCTGCGGGGCGAGGTGGTCCCCGTGGTGGACCTGCGGGTGAAACTGGGTGAGCCGGAAGGGGACCACGAGGACACCCGGGTGGTGGTCTGCGAGCTGGAGGGCGAGGTGATCGGGATCGAGGTGGACGAGGTGCAGGAGGTGGCCACCCTCGACCCGGAGCAGATCCATCCGGCCCCCCGCCGGTGGGTGGAGCAGTCCCAGCAGGCGGTGACGGGCATCGCCCGGCTCGATGAGGAGCTGATCCTCGTCGTCGACTTGGCCCGCCTGCTCAAGACCGACCTGGAGATCTCGCTGGAAGCCCTCCGCCAGGCCCGGGAGGAGGCGGGCGAGGCGGTGACCGCCGCTGAAGGGGACCAGCAAGCATGAGCCACGAAGAACGGGCCCTCTTCGTCAGCGAGAGCCAAGAGTACCTGCAGATCCTGAACAACGGCCTCCTCCAGCTGGAGCAGGGGACCGATCCTGAGGTGGTGGCCGAGCTCTTCCGTGCCGCCCACAGCCTCAAGGGGATGGCGGCCACCCTGGGCGAGCAGGGGGTGGTGGGCCTCACCCATGCCATGGAAGAGTTTCTCAGCCGGGTCCGGGAGACGGGGGAGCAGCTGGCGGCGGAGGATCTGGACCTCCTGCTGGCGGCCTGCGACGGCCTGGAAGCCTGGCTGGCGGCCGTCCAGAAAGGCGACGAGGCGACCATGGCCCAAGCTCAAGAGGGGCTGGAGACTCTGGAGGCCAGCGTGCGGGCTGGCTTTCAGCGCCTCTTGGGCCGGGAGCAGACGGCCGCCAGCCAAGTGGAGACGGCGGCGCCGGGCCAGACGTCCGCAGGCGATCTGCCGCTGGAGCTGAACCTCTACGATCAGGAGCTGATCCAGGAGGCGACCCGGCAAGGCCTCCAGGCCACCGATCTCTTCATCCGCCTGGATCCGGGCTGCCGGATGAAGTCGGTGCGCGTCTTCCTCATCTTCCGGGCCCTGGAGCAGGTGGGGGAGATCATCAAGTCCCAGCCGCCCGCGGAGGAGCTGGACGAGGAGCGCTTCGACGACCGGTTCCGGCTGCTGGTGGTCTCCTCGGAGCCGCCCGAGGCCCTGGCCGAACGGGTGCGGGGCCTGGCTGAGGTGGCCGAGGTGGTCGCCCGGCCCGTCACCGCCGGGGAGGCGGGCGCTGGATCCAATGGGGCCGCGGGCCCCGGGCAGGCTGCCGCCCCCCGGGAGCCAGCCGCCAGGAAGAACGGCGGCCCCGGCCTGCCCAAGGAGCTGGCCTCCATCCGGGACAATTTTCTCAACGAGCGCTTCCTCCGGGTGGATGTGAGCCGGCTCGATCAGCTGGTCAACCTGGTGGGGGAGCTGGTCATCCAGCGGAACCGGCTCCTGAGCGTGGCTGAGGAGACCGGGTTCAGCTCGGATGTGATCGAGGGCATCGACCGGATCGCCACCGACCTCCAGACGGGGGTCATGGCCCTCCGGATGGTCCCCTTGCGCACCATCTTCCAGCGCTTCCCCCGCATGGTGCGGGATCTGGCCCGGAGCCTGGGCAAGCAGGTGGAGCTGGCCCTGGACGGGGAGGAGACGGAGCTCGACCGGTCCCTCATTCACTCGCTGGCGGACCCCCTCATCCACCTGCTGCGGAACGCCATCGACCACGGCATCGAGCCTCCCGACGAGCGGGCCCGGAAGGGCAAGCCGCCCACGGGGCGGGTCGCCGTCACCGCCCGGCAGGAAGGGAACCGGGTGGTCATCGAGGTGGAGGACGACGGCGCCGGTGTGGATGTGACCGCCATCCGCCGGAAACTGGTGGAGCGGGGGCTGCTGAGCGCCAAGGAAGTGGAGGAGCTCTCGGACCGGCAGGCCCTCCAGTGGATTTTCCGCCCTGGCTTCTCCACCGCCAAGCAGGTGAGCGACATCTCGGGCCGGGGCGTGGGGATGGACGTGGTCCGGTCCGCGGTGGAAGGGGCCGGCGGGAGCCTGCAGATCGACAGCGAGCTGGGTCAGGGGACCAAGATCCGGCTCGAACTCCCCCTCACCCTGGCCATCATCCAGGCCATGCTGGTGGAGCTGGCGGGCGAGCGGCTCGCCCTGCCCTTGGACGTCATCTCGGAGGTGCTCCGGGTGGGCGACGCGGACATCCGCACCCTGGGCGGCGGCCGGGTGCTCAACTGGCGGGGGCAGATCCTCCCCGTCATCGATGCGGCCGAGCGCCTCCAGCTGCGGCCCGCGCAAGAGGTCCTCCCGCCCGACAGCCTGGCGCTGGTCCTGGAGCGGGGCGGCCGGAGCGTCTGTTGCCTGGTGGACGAGGTGGTCGGGCATGAGGAGGTGGTGATCAAGCCCGTCAGCAAGCTGGTCTCGACCCTGCCTGAGGTGTCGGGCGCGACGGTTTTGGGGAGTGGGCGGGTCGCGGTCATCATCAACCCGGAACCGTGGCTGGAAGGATAGGGGGCGGGTGAAGGAGGAGAACCAACATGGCCCTGCGAGTCCTGGTCGTCGACGATACGGCCTTCATGCGCATGACGTTGCGGAACGTCCTGGAACGGAATGGGTATGAGGTCGTTGGTGAGGCGGCCACCGGCGTGGAGGCTGTGGAGCTTTACCAGAGCCTGAAGCCGGACTTGGTCACCATGGACATCACCATGCCCGAGATGGACGGGATCACCGCCATCCGGGAGATCATGAAGATGGACCCCCAAGCCCGGATCATCGTCTGCAGCGCGCTGGGTCAGAAGAACATGGTGATCGAAGCCCTCACCGCGGGTGCCAAGGACTACCTGGTCAAGCCCTTCCAACCGGAACGGGTCCTCGAAGCCCTGGAGAAGCTCCAGGCCCAACACACCTAGGGCGCTTAACCAAGAGGCCTCACCGGGTCCCGTTCAAGACCGGCGGGCGCCAGCGCCGGACCACCGCCGGGCGCCGTTGGCTGGAAGGGGTCCGCGTGGGCTGGCGCGCCTCCCCCTCCCAGGCCGCCTCAGCGGCCATCCCTTCCACCGCCAGGCTTCCCCCATCGGGCTCCCTCGCCGCCGCCCGGGACCCGCTGGCAACTGCCCGGACGCCCACAGCCTCGGCCGGGGGCCGGGGCAAGGGCTCAACCTCCAGGCCCATCTGCTGTTCTTGAAGCAGAAGCATGAGCCGCTCCAGCCGCAGCCGCAACTCCTGCTGCTCCCGGTGGAGGGTGGCGATCTCCTCTCGAAGCTGCTCGATGGTGTCCGCCGGAAGGACACCGTCGGCCGCCCCAAGACGGGCCGTCTCTTGGGGCTGGAACCCTGGCTCCCCGCGCCCGTTGGCCCGCGCCGCTGCAGGGAAGGGGAAGGGTAAGGAGAGCGCTTCTGGCGGGCTGGGAGCGCTGGGCGAGCTGAAGGCCTGTCCCAGGCCTGGGACTGGCCGGGGCCGGGCGGCGGGTTGATGGTGGGCCCGCTCGGCGGGACGGGCGGCCCTGGCAGGCAGTGCCGCCCCTTCCGAGCGGAGCAGGCCCTTGATCTGCTCGATGGTGTGGCCCTGGGCCCGATAAGCGGCCACCCGGCGGAGGAGGGGCAGCTTGCTCGCCGGGATGAAGGCCGTCCCCCGCTCGTCCAGGCGCACCTCCAGGGGCCCGGCCAGGTGGCGGGCCACGTACCGGAGGGCCGGCAGGCTCATGGGGACCGCGTGGGCCGCTTCAGGAAGGGAGAGCCATCCAGGGCGCCGTTCACTCCTCACCATCGTCCCGACCTCCCCGCATCCCTTCTGTTCGGTTTATCGGACGAAATCCCTTTCTTCATGAACTGTCGAACGGATTGCGCCCGTCGGCCAACCCGGGTATAATAGCTCAGTCCGCCTGGGTCTGTGGTTGAAAGTCGATGCCAGCCGCGGGCGAAGCGACCCACGTAAGGCAGCGTTCAACCAACACCATCACCTTTCGGCTGCCGAGCATGGCGCGGCTTAGTGTAAGTCCTGCCCGCCCTGCCGATCCAGGGCGGATCGGCCCAGGGTGGAGAGGCGCGGCGTCCCGGCCGGGCCGGGGCAAAGCGTCCAGCAGGCGAGTGTGGGGGCAAAGACCAGGTCAGCCAGGCGGACACCCTCCCTACCCTCTCCCCTGCGATCCCACGGATGGCTGATAAAAATTCATGGTTCGGGGCAGGAGACCGGGTAAGAGCGACGAATCATGAACCGAACTTGCAAGATTATGCAGCGGAAGGCGGTCCGGCCGGGCGTCCTGCCGGTCCAGGCCGTCTGAGGAGGTCGCGTATGAAGCGTTGGTCAGCGTTGGTGGTGCCGGTTCTCCTGGTCGTGGCGGTCAGCCTGGCCTCGCCCCTGGCTGTGGCGGCCCAGCAGACCATCAGGGTCGGTGCCGACACCGCCTTCCCGCCCTTCGAGTTCGTTGATGAGGAAACCGGTGAGTACACCGGCTTCGACATGGAGCTGATCCGGGCCATCGGCGAGGTGATGGGGGTCGAGGTGGAGATCGTCAACACCGTCTTCGACGGTCTCATCCCCGCCCTGCTCCTGGGCGAGTTCGACGTGATCATCTCGGCCATGACCATCACCGAGGAGCGGGCCCAGACGGTCGCCTTCTCCGACCCCTACTTCGTCACCGGGCTGGTGATCGCCACCCGGCCCGATGAGACCAGCATCCAGTCCACCGAGGACCTGAAGGGGAAGACGGTGGCCGTCCAGATGGGGAGCACGGGCCACTTCGCGGCCGCGGATCTCCCCGGTGTCGGGCGGGTCGACCCCTACCAGTTCGTGGACCAGGCCATGACCGCGGTGATCATCGGCGCGGCGGACGCGGCCATCCTGGACGAGCTGGTGGCCATCGAGTACATGCGGGCCCACCCCGATGCCATCAAGGTGGTGGGCGAGCCCTTCACCACCGAGGAGTACGGTATCGCGGTCCGGCCTCAGGAGACGGAGCTGCTGGCTAAGATCAACGCCGCGCTGGCGGAACTCCGGGCCAGCGGCCGGTACGACGAGCTCTACGACAAGTGGTTTGGCGTCGACTGATGGCCGCCCGGGGCCATCGCCAGAGCGGTCCGAAGGGCCGCTGGACACGACTTGGGGCGCGTGCTGGGCAGGGACGGGCCTGGCAGGCGCCCTGCCTCTGTGTATGAGGGGGAAACCGTATGGACCTGCGTTGGGATCTGATCTTGCCCCGCTTGCCCTACATTCTGGAAGGGGCGGTCATGACCGTCAAGCTGACGGCCATCTCCGTTGGTCTGGGCTTGATCTTCGGCACCTTCCTAGGCATCGGCCGCCTGGCCAAGCCCTGGCCCATCCGGGCCCTGGCGTCCGCCTACGTCACCTTCTTCCGCGGCACGCCCCTTCTCGTCCAGATCTTCCTGGTCTACTTCGGGTTGCCGCAGTTCGTCGGCCCGCTCCCCCGGGAGTTTGCCGGGATCCTGGCCCTCTCCCTCAACTCCGCGGCCTACGTGGCCGAGATCGTCCGGGCCGGGATCCAATCCATCGACCGGGGCCAGCTGGAGGCGGGCTGGTCGACGGGGTTGAGCCATGCCCAGACCCTGCGCTACATTGTCTTGCCCCAGGCGTTCCGAAGGATCGTGCCGCCCTTGGGCAACGAGTTCATCGCGCTCCTGAAGGACTCGTCCCTGGTGGCCGTCATCTCCCTGGAGGAGCTCCTCCGCCGGGGCCAGCTGGTGGCCACCCGGAACTTCCGTTTCTTCGAGGTCTACATCCTGGTGGCCATCATCTACCTCATCCTGACCGTGGGCATCTCCCAGCTGGTCAACCTGGCCGAGCGGTGGCTGGACGTGGGCCGGAAGCGGGGCCGCCAGCGGGTGCCAGCCCCGTCCACAAGCTCCTAACCGGGCCCGGGCTCAGAAGCGTGTTAATCGCTTGACAGTGGGAGCGCCCTGTGCTAGAGTGAACCTGCCTCTCGAACTTGCCTCTTGGCAGGGTCTTGCGGGGTAGTTTGGCACGACAGGAGGAGTTTCAAAGAGCATGATCGGAAGGGTTAAGTGGTTCAGCGCTGAGAAGGGCTACGGTTTTATTGAGCGGGAGGGTGGCCCCGACGTCTTCGTCCACTACTCCGCCATCCAAGACGAGGGGTTCCGCACGCTCGACGAGGGCCAAGAGGTCGAGTTCGAGATCGTTGAAGGCGCCCGTGGGCCGCAGGCCGCGAACGTTGTGAAGATCTGACCCTGCCAACGTCTCCGAAGTTGGGCCTCCCCGTGGGGGAGGCCCTTTTCGTCCCTTGAGGCCTTCAGGATGGCGCTTCCCCCTCTGGGAGAAACTGCTTCGGGGAGCAGGAGTTGGGGGTGCTCCAGGCCGAAGAGAACCATACCTCGGGTGTCACCGGGGCGGCTGGGAATTCCAGATCAGCGGGAGGGGTCCGTGTGCTTGAGACAGGCTCCATGCGGATTGTGATTACGGCCAAGAGCGAGACGGTGCCCCCCATCGCCAAGGAGTACGCCCAGAAGAAGGTCAGCAAGCTGAGCCGGTTCTTCGAAAACCCTCAGTCGGTTCTGGCCGAGGTGACCCTCCGTTCCGAGAACGAGACCCAGATCGCTGAGGTGACCCTGCGGGTGGGCGGGCTCATCCTGCGGGGCGAGGGGAAGCGCCCCGAGATGCACGCTTCCATCGACGAGGCCGTAGCCCGCATCGAGCGCCAGTTCGAGAAGTACCGGACCCGCATTCAGAAGCGGGTGCAAAGCCCTCGGGCCTCGGCCGACGGCGCCGCGGCGCCGGCCGCCGGGGCGGAGGAGCCGGAGGACCAGGTGGTCCGGACCAAGCGGTTCGTCATGCGGCCCATGGCCGTCGACGAGGCCATTATGCAGATGGAGATGCTGGGCCACGACTTCTTCGTCTTCGCCAACGCCGAGACCGGGAACATCAACGTGGTCTACCGCCGCCGGGACCAGGGTTACGGGTTGATCGAACCCGTCGTCTAGCCCTTCACCTGACTTCCCAAGGACGTACTGGCCTGACATGAGAGGGTCTTCCACGCCGACGGTCGCGCTCGTGATCTTCGAAGGAGGAGCGGCCACCAGCCTGCCGGAGCAGATGCTCCGGCAGGTCCGGGAAGGCATTGTCTTGGACCGGGTGGCCCAGGCCCGCCGGATCCAGGCCCTTGATCCCATCGTTCTGGTTACCGATCGGGAGGACCTGGCCCGCAAGGCCGAAGCCCTGGGGGCCCACATCTACTTCACCCAGAGCCACTCCTTTCACTTCGGCCTCTGCCTGCAGGCGGTCATCCGGCACTACGAGCTGGAGCGGGTGCTCTACATGGGGGGCGGCGCCGCCCCTCTGGCCAGCCCCATGGAGATCGGGCGGATCGTCAGCCTCCTCCAGCGGGCCGAGGCGCTAGCGGCGGCCAACAACTACCACTCCGCGGACGTGGTCGCCTTCACCCCGGCGGTCCGGGCCCTCAGTGCGCCCCTGCCGCCCCTGGACAACCTCTTGGCCCAAGCCCTGGTGGAGGCCGGGCTCCCCTACCGGCCCCTCCCCCGGAGCCTGGGGCTCAACTTTGATGTGGACACGCCGACGGACCTCATGGTCCTGGCCGTCCATCCGGCGGTGGGCCGGGCGACCGCCGCGGCCCTGAAGGAGCTGGAGTTGAATCTCGAACCTGTCCGCCGGGCCGCCGAACTGCTCCTGACCCCCCAGGCCGATGTGCTCATCTTCGGGCGGGTCGGGGGGGCCCTCTTCCAGTACCTGGACACCGTCACCCAGTGCCGCCTCCGCCTGTTCAGCGAAGAGCGGGGGATGAAGGCGATGGGGCGGGATCTCCGGGGGGAAGTCCTCTCCCTGGTCGGCTTTCTGGTGGATGAGGTGGGCCCGGCGGGGTTCATCGACCGGGTGGCCCGGCTGGCCCAAGCGGCCTTCATCGACACCCGGATCCTCTGGGCCCACCGGCGCCAAACCCCCTCGGCGGCCGACCGGTTCTTCTCCGATCTCCTCGTCCCCGACGCCATCGCGGACCCCTTCACCCGGGAGCTGACGGCGGCGGCCCGGGCGGCCGCGATCCCCATCCTCCTCGGGGGCCACTCCCTGGTCGCCGGCGGGGTCTGGGCCCTGGTGGACGCCGCCCTCCGGTCGAAGCAGGAACTTGGTGCCGCTCCTAGAAGTTAGTGCCAGCGGCCGACCAAGTGGCGACCGTCCCCTCGTCGCTGGGGTAAGGGAGGGCAGTCCGCCGTGGCAGATGCGGGGGATCTGGCGAACCAGGATCGGATCGATCCAGCCGAGCTCGAACGGGCGATCGCCAGGATCCGGGGTGTCCTCTCCTCGCGGGTGGTGTTGGACCCCAGCGAAGCCCACGTCGATGAGCTGCATGTCTTGGCGCACACCGGGCGGAACGCCAAGCAGGTGGTCCGGGACATCGTCTCCCTGCTCCAGGCCCAGTTCGGCCTCGAGGTGGACCACCGGGTGATCAGCGTCGCCCAGGTGGAGGTCCAGGGCGACGAACCGGCCCTTCCCGCGTACGAGCCTCGTCTTGTGCTCGACTCCATCCTTGTCGAAAACCGGCAGAAGAGCCTCCGGGTCCGGGTCCAGCTCCAGCGGGGCGAAGCCCTCTACGAGGGCGAAGCCGAAGGGAACTCCCACGGCGTGAGTCCCACCCGCTTGGGGGCGGAGGCGGGGCTCCGAGCGGTGCAGGAGTTCATGGAGGGTCTGTGTCAGGTCACCTTGGAGGATGTGCTCAACGTGGAGATGGGCGACGGGCACGTGGTCGTCACGGGGGTCCAGCTGAGCGTTCGGGGACGGGCGCCGGAGTTTCTCGTGGGGAGCGCCATGGTGCACAGCGATCCGGTGGAGGCGGCGGTCCGGTCGGTGTTGGACGCGCTCAACCGGAAGCTCGTTCTCTTTCGCATGGAAGAGGAGATGGTATGACAGATCCCCTCGGGGCCGCCGGCGGGTGGTGGGGGCGGCTGGGTTGGGCCCCGCTGTTGGGGGAGAGGCCGCGCAGGCGGGCTCACGGGCGGCGGCGCCGT